>JAYRJH010000179.1:0-3486 GCA_041906415.1 Sphingomonas sp.
TAGCTCGCTGTCGATCCCCTATCATCTGGGGACGGGCTATTTCGGCGGATTCCTGCCTTTCATCAGCCAGTATATCGTCGCGCGCACGGGCAATCCCTTCGCGGGGCTGTGGTATACGTGGATCATCACCGCGATCGCGCTGGTCGTCACCGTGATCTGGCTGAAGGAAGACCGGCGCGGGCATATCGTCGCCTAGGCTTGGACGCGGCGGCGCGCTAACCGGAGCGCATGAACCACGCCCCTTCCCGCCTGCGGCTCGACGCCGCCGCCCTGCTCCACAACTGGCGCCTGCTCGATGCGATGAGCGGCGGGGCCGCGTGCGGCGCGGCGGTGAAGGCGGACGGCTACGGCCTCGGCGCGCGGGAGGTGGCGCGGCGGCTGGCGAACGCGGGGTGCCGCGATTTCTTCGTTGCGACCTGGGCGGAGGCGCGGGCGCTGGTGGATACCGGCGTGTCCGTCTCCGTCTTCCATGGCGTCCGCGCCGAGGACATGGTGCTGGCGGGCCTGCGCAACGCCCGGCCGGTGCTCAACACGCCCGCGCAGGTTCAGCGCTGGAAAGCGGCGGGCGGCGGCGCGTGCGACGTCATGGTGGACACCGGCATGAACCGCCTCGGCCTCTCGCCGGAGGAGGCCGTATCCGGCCTGCTCGACGGCCTGCACATCGATACGCTGATGAGCCATCTCGCCTCGGCCGAGGAGGAAAGCCCGCTCAACGCCATCCAGCGCGCGCGCTTCGCGGAGCTCATGGGCAAGACGAAGGCCCGGCGGATGAGCCTCGCCAATTCCGCCGGGATCGCCTTGGGCAGCGGCTATCACTTCGATCTCGTCCGCCCCGGCCTCGCGCTTTACGGCGGAGTGCCGTGCCCCGCGCTCTCCGCCATCCGTCAGGTCGCGACGCCGGAGGCGCAGGTGCTGCAACGCCGCCGTGTGGGCGCGGGCGAGACGGTCGGCTACAACGCCACCTGGACCGCGCGGGCGGAGACGGAGGTGGCGATCCTCAACATCGGTTACGCCGACGGCTATTGGCGCGGCTTCTCCGGCAAAGGCCATGCGCTGGCGGGCGGGCGCAAGCTGCCGGTGCTCGGCCGCGTGTCGATGGACCTGCTGGCGGTCGATTGCACCGGCACCGATGTGGCGGAGGGCGACTGGCTCGCGATCGACTATGCGCTGCCCGAAGCGGCGGCGATCAGCGGCATGTCGCAATATGAGCTGCTGACCGGGCTGGGCGCGCGGTTCGATCGGGTGTGGGGGTAGCCGCCGTCACGCCTTCGTGGCAGCCTGCGCGCGGAGCTTTGGGAGACGCCTGCCATGGATGTTCGGCTGCTCGCTGGATGCCTGCTCTTCAGCGGATCGTTCCTGCCCGCACCGGCGACGGCCGCATGGAAAGCCGCCAATGCGGAGGTCGCGGCCGCCGCCAGGGACGATCGCATTGCCGCGGCGCTGGCGGCGGTGGACGCGATCGACAGGGCGGCCGTAAGCGACGACCACGCCGCCTTCGCCGCATTGCTCGCCGACGATCTGGCGGTCAACAATCCCCAGCACGGCGTTTCCGTGCGGGGCGCGACCGGCCGGCGCAGCGCGGCCGGCCAGATCAGCTATGCGCGCTATGACCGGGTAATCGAATATGCCGGCCTGCGGGGCGACATGGTCGTCCTGATGGGCGAGGAGATAGTGTTGCCCAAAACACCGGGCGGGGTTTCCACGCGCGAGATGCACCGCCGCTTCACCGACCTCTGGAAGCCGGTCGATGGAGGCTGGAAGCTCACCGCGAGGCAAGCGACGGTTATCTCGCGTCCCTGAACCTGTTGCGCCTCACCTTTCCACGCACATGGCGATGCCCATGCCGCCGCCGATGCACAAGGTGGCGAGGCCCTTCTTCGCGTCGCGGCGCTGCATCTCGTAGAGCAGGGTGGTCAGCACGCGCGCGCCCGAAGCGCCGATCGGGTGGCCGATGGCGATCGCGCCGCCGTTGACGTTCACCTTCGCCGGATCGAGGCCGAGCGCCTTGCCGACCGACAGCGCCTGCGCCGCGAACGCCTCGTTCGCCTCAATCAGGTCGAGGTCGGCGATCGTCCAGCCGGCCTTTTCCAGCGCGCGCTTCGTCGCGGGCACCGGGCCGATGCCCATGATCGCGGGATCGACGCCCGCCGACGCCCAGGACTTGATCGTGGCGAGGATCGGCGCGCCGCGCTTCTCGGCCTCGGCGCGGCTCATCACCACCAGCGCGGCCGCGCCGTCGTTGAGGCCGCTCGCATTGGCGGCGGTGACGCTGCCGTCCTTCTTGAAGGCGGGGCGCACGCCGGAGACGCTCTCCAGCGTCACGCCGGCGCGGATATATTCGTCGGCATCGACGATCGTGTCGCCCTTGCGGCCCTTGATCGTGACGGGCGCGATCTCGTCGGCGAAACGGCCGGCGGCGCGCGCGGCCTCCGCCTTGTTCTGGCTGGCGACCGCGAACACATCCTGCTCCTCGCGCGTCACCTGATATTCGGTCGCCAGATTCTCCGCCGTGATGCCCATGTGATAGCCGTTGAAGGCGTCGGTCAGCCCATCCTTTATCATCGTGTCGACGAGTTCGATCGCGCCCATCTTCTGGCCCGCGCGCAGCGCCTGCGCGTGGTTGGAGAGCGACATGCTCTCCTGCCCGCCCGCGACCACGATCGTCGCGTCGCCCGTCTGCACCGCCTGCGCCGCGAGCGCGACGGCGCGCAGGCCGGAGCCGCACACTTGGTTGACGCCCCAGGCCGGCACCTCCTTCGGCACGCCAGCCGCCATCGCCGCCTGGCGCGCCGGGTTCTGCCCCTGCGCGGCGGTGAGCACCTGGCCGAGGATCACCTCGCTCACCTCCTCGCCGGCGACGCCCGCCTGCGCCAGCGCGGCCTCGATCGCGACGCGGCCAAGCTCATGCGCGGGGGTGGCGGCGAAGGCGCCGAGGAAGCTGCCCACGGGCGTGCGCTTGGCGGCGGTGATGACGACTTCGGTCATGGCGGATGCTCCTGCGTTGGGACTCGCGAATCACCTAGCCCTTGCTGCACTGCGAAGCCAGTCCCGCAGCGGCTCCCACAATTGCCGGCGCGCGCTGGAGCCGACGATCATGCCGACATGGCCCGCGCCCAGGTCACGCCGATCGGCAAGCCCGGCGGCCGTGGCGGCGGGGACGATCCGATCGGTGAGGGAAACGAACTCCACCGCGGGGCAATCGATCCGCGCCGGGCCGACGGGCGCGCCCCCGACCCGCCATGCGCCTTTGCCGGGCAGGTCGTCCCGCACGAAGGCTTCGAACAATTCCTCCCCGGCGGCATAAGTGAGCGGCTCGCCGGCATTGGCCCAATCCTCCAGCGCGACGAATTGCGCGGCCTTGTCCTCCGCCATGGTCGCGAACGCCTCGAACTTGGCGATGGTGCGCGCGGGGTCGAGCCGCCAGAAGCCGGTTTGCAGCACCTCCATCGGCACCAGCCCCAATTGCCTGCAGCCCGGTGCGGCCGT
>JAYRJH010000179.1:3565-6405 GCA_041906415.1 Sphingomonas sp.
AGCGCCGCCACCTTCATCCGGCAGGCCGCCGCCAGCGCCATCGTGCCGCCCAGGCAATAGCCGACGAGCAAGGGCGGCTCCGGCAATTTCGCCAGCAACGGCTCCAGCACCCGCTCGACATGCCCGGCCACGTCCATCTCGCGGTCGCGCGGGTCGTTCGCGCCCCAATCGACCAGCCATGCGTGGAAGCCCTGTTCCGCCATCCAGCGCACCAGCGAGGCCTGCGGCGTAAGGTCCAGCACGAAGGGCGGGTTGATGAGCGAAGGGACGAACACCACCGGCGGCCCCTCCCCCCCGTAATCGCGCAATCGCGCACGGCGCTTGCGGAAGCGAGTCGGCGCAAGGCGGCGGGGGCGGCCGCGATCGATCTCCTGATAGCGTTTCAGCCCCTTCAGCGCGGCGGCGGCGCGCTCTGGCGATGTTGCGGTTTCGCTGCGCAGCATGTCCAGGAACAGGGGCAGGGGTCTCGGCCCGTGTTGCGGTGCGGCAGATTGTGCTCTATCGCGACGAGAGGCCATGGCGGGAGCTTTCGATGAAGAAGCAACATTCGGGCGAGGGTGCGGTCGTCATCAAGAAATACGCGAACCGGCGCCTCTATAATACCGAAAGCTCATCGTACATCACGTTGGACCATCTCGCGCAGATGACGCGCGAGGGCCGCGAGTTCCGCGTGGTGGACGCCAAGACGGACGAGGACATCACCCACAATGTCCTCACCCAGATCATCATGGAGGAGGAAAGCCGCGGGCAGACGATGCTGCCGGTGAACTTCCTGCGCCAGCTCATCGCCATGTATGGCGATTCGATGCAGGCGATGGTGCCCGCCTATCTGGAAGCGTCGATGGAGAGCTTCCGCCGCAATCAGGCACAGTTCAAGTCCGCCGTGGAGGGGGCCTTCGCCAACTCCCCCTTCGCGGAAATGGCCAAGCGGAACATGGCGATGTTCGAGGCCGCCGCCAGCGCCTTCAAGCCCGGCCGCGCCGAAGCGCCCACCGCCACCGCCGGCAAGCCCGCCGCCAGCAAGGACGACGAAATCGCCGCGCTGAAGGCGGAGCTGGCGCGGCTACAGGATAAGGTGGAGAAGCTGGGGCACTGAATCCGGCTGGGAATGCCCCTGCGGGGCAGTTCGTGCTGCACCAGTTACAAACACGCCTCCAGAAACGCCTGATCGAATCCGAACTGCTTGGCCTTCTCGATCGTATAGGGGCGCAGGCCCATCGCCCGATACTCGCCTAGAATCTTCCCGTCGGCGGTTTCGTCCAGATATTCGAACTTGAACAATTCCTGCGTCACGATCACCGGGCCTTCCATCCCGATCACCTCGGTGACGTTGGTGACGCGGCGGGAGCCGTCACGCAGGCGCTTCACCTGGATGATCATGTCCACCGAATCGGCGATCTGCCGGCTGATCGCCTCCTTCGGCACCTTGATGTCGGACATCATCACCATATTCTCCATACGCGCCAGCGCCTCGCGCGGGCTGTTGCTATGGAGCGTGCACATCGATCCGTCGTGGCCGGTGTTCATCGCGGCGAGCATGTCGAAACACTCCGCGCCACGGATTTCGCCGAGGATGATGCGGTCCGGGCGCATACGCAGCGCGTTCTTAACAAGGTCGCGGATCGAGATCTCACCCTGACCCTCGAGGTTCGCGGGCCGCGTTTCCAGCGGCAGCCAGTGCGGC
The DNA here is from genome assembly GCA_041906415.1 of Sphingomonas sp. Classification (GTDB taxonomy): domain Bacteria; phylum Pseudomonadota; class Alphaproteobacteria; order Sphingomonadales; family Sphingomonadaceae; genus Sphingomonas. The sequence continues at coordinate 5,250 of JAYRJH010000179.1, forward strand.
TGCTGTAGCCGGAGTTCCGCCGCGTCCTCGATCGTCAGCACGCGCTCGCCGGGGTCGATCATCTTCGACAGGGCGTTGAGCATCGTCGTCTTGCCCGAGCCGGTGCCGCCCGAGATGACGATGTTGAACCGGCACGCGCCCGCGATCTTCAGCGCGGTCGCCATCTTCGGGCTCATCGATCCGAAGCCGGCCATCATGTCGAGCGTGATCGGCTTGGCCGAGAATTTGCGGATCGAAATCGCGGTGCCGCGCAAGCTGAGCGGCGGCACGATCACGTTGACGCGGCTGCCGTCCTTCAGGCGGGCGTCCGCCAGCGGCGTCGTCTGGTCGACGCGGCGACCGACCGAGTTGCAGATGCGCTGCGCGATCTGGAACAGGTGCTCCTCGTCGCGGAACTGGATGCGGGCCAGCTCCAGCTTGCCCTTGCGCTCGACGAAGGTCTGCTCCGGGCCATTGACCATGATGTCCGACACTTCGGGATCGGCCAGCAATTCCTCCAGCGGGCCGAGGCCGAGCAGCTCGTCGACCAGCACCTTCTCCAGCGCGAACTGCTCGCGGCGGTTGAGGGTGAGCTTCAGCTCGGCGAGCACCTCGCCGATGATCGGGCGGAATTCCTCCGCCAGCTCGTCCTTGCCGAGCGTCGCGGCCGCCTCGGGATCGACGCGCTCCAGCAGGCGGGGCAGCACCTGTTCCTTGATCGTGTGGATCGACGCCTCGAAGCCGTCGACCTTGCTCGATCCGGCCTCTCCGCTGGCGTTCTGACGATCCTGAAGCCGCTGCATCGCATCCATCTGCGAGGCGGGCATGGTAGATTCCGGCTCGATGGCCAGCGGGATCGTATCGATCGGCGGGAATTGCTCGCCGCCTTCCGGCCTGACTCCCCCGCCCTGCATCGGGCGCGCGACGCCGAAGCCCCCCGATCGCCCGCCTGCCGTACCGATCCCATTGCGACGCCCGAACGCGCTCATAACCTGTCAGTCCTCACGATTTGGGAGGATCAGGTAAGCGGGAAGATTTTATATTTGCCTAACCGCGCACTTCACGCGCGCGCAGCGCCTGCTTGCGCTCCACCCCCCAGGCATAGCCGCCCTCTCCGCCGTCGGCGCGACGCGCGCGGTGGCAGGGGATGACAACCGCGACCGGATTCGCCCCGCAG
>JAYRJH010000180.1:0-6376 GCA_041906415.1 Sphingomonas sp.
CCCTGGCGCGCGCCTCCAGATAGCGGCCCAGCAGGATCAACGCGACGATGACGGCGGCAGCCTCGTAATAGACATTCACCGTTCCCGCCGGTAGCAGGCCGGGCGCGAAGGTCGCCACCAGCGAATAGGCATAGGCCGCCAGCGCCCCCACCGCGACCAGCGAGTTCATGTCCGGCGCGAGGCGGAGCAGCGCCGGAATCCCCGCGCGATAGAAGCGCAGGCCGGGGCCGGCGAGCACGAGGGTCGTCAGCGCGAACTGGACAAGCCAGCTCGTCCGCGTGCCGATCACATGCGCGATCAGCATGTGGACGCCGGGAATCAAGTGCGATCCCATCTCCAGCAGGGACACCGGCAGCGCGAGCGCGGCGGCGAGGATCAGGTCGCGGCGCAATGCGCGGATCTCGCCGTCCTTCCGCTCCCCGGTTTCCGGCATCGCGCCGGCATCGACGGCTCGCGCCTTATATCCCGCAGCCGCGATCGCATCGATCAGCGGCTGGACGCCGGTCGCGCCGCGCACGGTGGCGCGCCCGGTCGCGAGATTGACGTTCGCCGCGATTACGCCGGGCGTCGTTTCCAGCGCGCGTTCCACCCGGCCGACGCAGGAGGCGCAACTCATGCCCTCCACCGCCAGGGTGATATCGGAGGCGGGAACCTCATAGCCCGCGGCCTCGATCGCCCGCACCAGCGCGGCGCGATCCACCGCTTCGCTTGCATTTATATCGGCGCGCTCGGTGGCGAGGTTGACGTTGACGGCGCGGACGCCCTCCACCTTCTCCAGCGCGCGCTCGACACGGCCGACGCAGGATGCGCAATTCATGCCCGCGATCGGCAGGGTGATCGCAATATCCGCCGGTCTTTCCCGGATCTTCGCGGCTGTCATTGCCCGATGCCTCTGGTGATTTCCCATCCGATCCACCCCAGATGGGGCTTCCCATCATGGGAAGGTCAAGAGGCGCGTCTCCCGCCGGCCGGAATCGACCGGCCGGCGGGAGCGTCGCGATCAGCCCTTTCGTGCGGGCATGGCGAAGCCGATCGACTGCGGCGCGTTCGCCTCCTGCTTCAGCCGGGCGGCGATCTGCTCATATTCGCGTTCCAGCTCCGGCGTCACGCTGGCGCGCGATTCCTTCAGCGCCGCGCGGAAATGCGCCATCGTCACCTGCTTCGTCTCCAGCGACTCGCGCAGCGCGATCAGGCCCGCGCGGCGCACCACGTCTTCCAGATCCGCGCCGGTGAAACGATCCGTCTCGGCCGCGACCGTATCGAGATCCACGTCGTCCGCCAGCGGCATCTTCTGCGTCTGGATGGCGAGGATGCGCCGCCGCCCGGCCCGATCGGGCACGCCGACATAGATCAGCTCGTCGAACCGCCCCGGCCGGAGCAGCGCGGGATCGATCAGGTTCGGCCGATTGGTCGCGCCGATCACCACGACAGACTGCAATTCCTCCAGCCCGTCCATCTCGGCGAGGATGGTGTTGACCACCCGCTCCGTCACCTGCGGCTCGCCCAGCCCGCCGCCGCGCGCCGGGACGAGGCTGTCCAGCTCGTCGATGAAGATCACCGTCGGCGCCACCTGACGCGCCCGCTGGAACAGGCGGGCGATCTGCTGCTCGCTCTCGCCATACCATTTGCTGAGCAGGTCGGACGATTTGGTGGCGATGAAATTCGCCTCCGCCTCGCGCGCCACCGCCTTGGCGAGCAACGTCTTGCCGGTGCCCGGCGGGCCGTAGAGCAGGAAGCCCTTGGCCGGGCGGATGCCGAGGCGGCGGAAGGCGTTGGGGTCCTTCAGCGGCAGCTCCACCCCTTCCTTCAGCCGCATCTGCGCATCGTCCAGCCCGCCGACATCCTCCCAGCGGACGGTCGGGGCCTGCACCATCACCTCGCGCATCGCCGACGGCTGGACGCGCTTCAGCGCCTCCATGAAATCGCCGCGCGTCACCGCCAGCGTGTCGAGCACCTCCGGCGGGATGGTCCGCTCCTCGAGGTTGAGCTTCGGCATGATCCGCCGCACCGCCTCGATCGCGGCCTCGCGGGTGAGGGCGGCGATGTCCGCGCCGACGAAGCCGAAGGTGGTGCGCGCCAGCTCGTCGAGGCTGACGTTGTGATCCAGCGGCATCCCGCGCGTGTGGATGCCGAGGATCTCGCGCCTTCCGCGCTCGTCCGGCACGCCCACGACGATCTCGCGATCGAAGCGGCCGGGCCGGCGCAGCGCCTCGTCGATCGCTTCCGGTCGGTTGGTCGCCGCGATCACCACGAGGTTGGCGCGCGCCTCCAGCCCATCCATCAGCGTCAGGAGCTGGGCGACGACGCGCTTCTCCGCCTCGCCGGAGACCTGCCCGCGCTTCGGCGCGATCGAATCGATCTCGTCGATGAACACGATCGAGGGGGCGTTCTTCGCCGCCTCCTCGAACACACTCCTCAGCCGCTGCTCGCTCTCGCCATAGGCGGAGCCCATGATCTCCGGCCCGTTGATGAGGAAGAATTGCGCGTCGCTCTCGTTCGCCACCGCGCGGGCGAGGCGGGTCTTGCCGGTTCCGGGCGGGCCGTGGAGCAGCACGCCCTTGGGCGGCTCCACGCCGAGCCGCTCGAACAATTCGGGATAGCGCAGCGGCAGCTCCACCATCTCGCGGAGCTGGTCGATCGTGGCGGCCATGCCGCCGATGTCGTCATAGGTGACGTCGGCGCGCCGCGCGTCGCCCGGCTCCTGATATTCGGGGCGCAGCTCCACTTCGGTATTCTCGTCGATATGCACGATGCCCTTGGGCGCGGCGGAGACGACGACCAGCCGGATCTCCTGCAAGGCATAAGCGGGCGCGTTGACGAATTGCGCCATGTTCGGCGGCATGTTCTGCACCCGCTGATGGCCCGCCGTCGCGACCACGTCGCCCTGGCACAGCGGGCGCTGGAAGAAGGTGCGCTTCAGCGCGTTGGCTGACCCTTGCAGGCGCAGATTCTGCTGGGCGGGCGCGAAGACGACGCGGGTGGCGGGCTTCGATTCGGCGCGGCGCACCTCGACATAATCGCCCGCGCCCACACCGGCATTGGCGCGCTGCAGGCCGTCGATGCGGATGATCTCCAGCGCCTCGTCATCGGCATAGGGGCCGACCGCGCGGGCAGGGGTGGTTTTTTTGCCGGCGATTTCCACCACATCGCCCTCGGCGATGCCCGCCGCCGCCATGAACGCGCGCGGCAGATGGGCGACGCCATGGCCGGAATCCTCCGGCCGCGCATTCGCCACCTGCAATTTGTGCGCTATTTCTTCGTCAGCCACTCTCGCTCTCCAAGCATTGCGTCACGAAAGATAGAAACGCAGGGGCGCGGTTTCGAGATGCGTGGACCGAAAGGTGCGCGTCGAACAGCCTGACAGCGCGATCAAAAAAAAGGGGCCGATCGCGAGGACCGGCCCTTGAAAGTTTTTAGGAGAGGATGCCTGAAAGGCCCGGACCTTTTGCGCTGCGGCGCATCATGGTGCAAGTGCGAAAGACATCGCTACGATTGCAATTTTTGCATCTGTCGTCCCTTACGCTTGCGCGGCCAAGGGTGGGATGTGCATGATGCGTTGCACAAGATTTTCCGGGATTCCATGCGTCGGCTGCCACCCCTAACCGCGATCGAGGCGTTCGTCGCCGTCGCGCGCCTCGGCTCGGTCAAGGCGGCGGCGGCGGATCTGGCGCTTTCGGCGCCCGCGCTCAGCCGACGGGTGCAGACGCTGGAGCGGTTCATCGGCCGTCCCTTGTTCGATCGCCGCCACCAGGCGATGGGGCTGAACGGCGACGGCGAGCGGCTGCTGGCGAAGATCGCGCCGGTGCTCGATCAATTGTCCGAAGCGGTGGCGGGGCTGACGGGCGCGGTGGAGGTCGTGCGGCTGCGGCTCGGCGTGATGCCGCTGTTCGCCTCGCAGCGTCTGTTCCCCCGGCTCGGCGGATTGCGGGCCGCCCACCCGGAGCTTCATCTCGATATCGATACCGCCGGCCACGCCCTGTCGCGGCTGGGCGAGGGGCTGGACGCGGTGATCGCGCTGGCGCGGGATGTGGACCCGACGCTCTACGCCCGGCGGCTCGATCGCAACCGCGTCTATGCGATCGGCGCGCGCGCGCTGGTGGAGGGGCCGAATCCGATCGTCCGGCCGGATCAGCTGGCGGGGCTGACCGTGCTGATGCACCGCGACATGCCGGATACCTATGCCACCTGGCGCCAGGCCGCCGGGTTGCCGGATATCGACCCGGTGGCGATCGACCATTTCGATTCGGGCGGGCTGATGCTGGAGGCCGCGGCGCAGGGGCTGGGCGTGGCCTTCATGCTGGAAAGCCATTTCGAGGATGCGCACGATCCGCGCCTCGTGCGGCTGTTCGACGAGGTCGAGGTGGAAAGCCCCTACAGCTACTGGTTCGTCTGCCGCCCGCGCGCGTTGCAGCAGAAGGCGGTGAAGCTGTTCCGCGACTGGCTGCTCGCCACCTTGCGGCAGGAGGGGGTTTAGGACGTGCCCCTCCCCATGAAGGAGAGGGGCGTATTCCGGGTGGATTACTCCGCGCGGGCCTTGACGATCTTGCCCGGCTCGCGGGGCGGCTCGCCCTTGGGCAGCGCGTCGATATGCTCCATGCCGGACGTCACCTCGCCCCACACGGTATATTGGCCGTCGAGGAAGCGGGCGTCGTCGAAGCAGATGAAGAATTGCGAATTGGCGCTGTCCGGATTCATCGTCCGCGCCATGGAGCACACGCCGCGCACATGCGGCTCGCGGCTGAATTCCTGCTTCAGGTCCGGCAGGTCGGAACCGTGCATGCCCGTGCCGGTGGGGTCGCCGCCCTGCGCCATGAAGCCGGGGATCACGCGGTGGAACGCAACGCCGTCGTAGAAGCCCTGGTTGGCGAGCGTCGCGATCCGCTCCACATGGTTGGGGGCGAGATCGGGGCGCAGGTTGATGACCACGTCGCCGTCGGCGAGCGTCATGGTCAGCGTCTTGAAGCTTTCGGCCATTTTCGGCTCCTGTTTCCGCAAAGACCGCGCACTACCGCCGCCGGGCGGACAAGGCAATCTGGCCGGGGGATTCAGCTTGTAGGGCGCGCGCGCGGCTCATAGGAAAAGCCGCGATGGCCGACACTGAAATCCAGACGATCGAGGACGAAAGCCAGCTGGACGAGGACGACCGGCTGAAACCGGAATTCGTCGATGCCGTGCTGGATGCGGTCGAGGCGGGCGATCCCGAGCAGGCGCGCGCGCTGGTTGAGCCGCTCCACCCCGCCGACATCGCCGACCTGTTCGAGCTGACGCCGGAGGATCGCCGCGCCTCGCTCGCCGCCGCGCTGGCCGATCTGCTCGACGCGGACGTGTTCGCGGAGATGAACGATTACGTCCGCGAGGACGTGATCGACACGCTCGACGCGCGGCAGGTGGCGGACATCGCGTCCGAGCTGGACACCGACGACGCCGTCGCGATCATCGAGGATCTCGACGCCGACGAGCAGCGCGAGGTGCTCCGCGCGATGGAGCCGGACGATCGCGCCGCGATCGAGGAGGCGCTGAGCTACCCGGAGGAATCCGCCGGCCGCCTGATGCAGCGCGAGCTGATCGCGGTGCCGGAGCATTGGACGATCGGCGACACGATCGATTTCCTGCGCGGGCATGAGGAACTGACGACCGATTTCTGGGAGGTGTTCGTCGTCGATCCCTCGCATCGGCCGGTCGGCACGGTCGAGTTGTCGTGGATCCTGCGCACGCCGCGCGCGATCGCCATGTCGGATGTGATGAAGCGCGAGCAGACGCTGATCCCGGTCGACATGGATCAGGAGGAAGTGGCGCTGCGCTTCCAGAAATATGCGCTGATCTCGGCCGCCGTGGTGGACGGCAGCGGGCGGCTGGTCGGCATGATAACGGTCGACGACATCGTCCACATCATTCAGGAGGAAGCGGGCGAGGACACGCTGAAGCTCGCGGGCGCGGGCGACGGCGACATCAACGAGCCGATCGCCGTCACCGTGCGGACGCGCGTGGCGTGGCTGGTGGTGAACCTGGGCGCGACGATGCTGTCCGCCTCCGTCGTCGGATTGTTCCAGGGGGAGATCGCGCGCTTCGCCCTGCTCGCGGCGCTGATGCCGATCGTCTCCGCGCTGGGCGGCAATGGGGGGACTCAGACGCTCGCCGTCGTGGTGCGCGCGCTGGCGACCAACCAGCTCACCAGCTCGAACACGCTGCGGATGTTGTTCCGCGAGTTCCGCGTCGCGATCTGCAACGGCATCGCGCTGGGGGCGGTTGGCGCGGCGGGAAGCTACGCCATCCTCGGCAATGGCGGGCTTTCGATCGTGTTCGCGGTGGCGATGGTGTTCAACAGCGTCGTCGCGGGGCTGGTCGGGGTGATCGTGCCGGTGACGCTGGACAAGGC
>JAYRJH010000181.1:0-6347 GCA_041906415.1 Sphingomonas sp.
CCCACAGCCTTATGGTTGGCCGGTGGCCGGCGCCTTGCTGGTCGCGCCGGCGGATGTGGATCGGGATGGCACGCCGGTGGAAATCGCCGGTTTCGCCCCCGCGCCGCGCACGATCCTGCCTTTTCCCTCGATCGTCGCGGCGAGCAGCAACGATCCATGGGTGTCGATCGAGCGCGCCCACAGTCTTGCCGCCGATTGGGGAAGCCATTTCATCGATCTCGGCCCGCATGGCCATGTCAACGCAGCGAGCGGACTCGGCTGGTGGCCGGAGGGGCGCGAGTTGCTGGAGCGAGTGATCGCGGCATCCGGCGGCCCGCGCGGCGAGGCGCGTTCACCCGGTGACGCGCGCACGATCCTCGCACGGGAAAGCGGATCGGGGACGGCCTTTGCCTTCCCGCCTTCCCGCTGACGGGATCAGAATTCGCTCTTGTCCTCCAGCGCCCGCGCGCGCGCCTCGCGCAGCCTGCGCCACAGGGAAAGGTTGAAGCCCCCGAGCGCGATGACCATCAGCACCGTCGCGAGGATGACTTTAGTCCAGCCGCTCACGCCCGCGCGCCGAGCGCCCCGGTCTCATTCCACCGGAGTGTTTTGAGGATGGTTTGGGTGATGTGGTCTGCATCGAGGCCCGCCTGTGCGTATTGCGCCTCGGGCTTGTCATGGTCCTGGAACGCGTCCGGCAGGCGCATGGTGCGCAGCTTGAGGCCGGCGTCGATCAGCCCCGCGTCCGACGCCAGCGTCAGCACATGCGCGCCAAGCCCGCCGATCGCGCCTTCCTCGATCGTCACCGCCACCTCGTGCGTCGCGAGCAGCCGCCGGATCAGCGCCTCGTCCAGCGGCTTGGCGAACCTCAGGTCCGCCACCGTCGTGGACAAGCCCTTCGCCTCCAGCGCATCCGCCGCCTTCAGCGCCTCCGCCAGCCGCGTGCCCAAGGACAGGATCGCCACCGTCTTGCCCTCGCGCACGATCCGCCCCTTGCCGATCTCCAGCAGTTCCGGCGTCGCCGGCAGCGCCACGCCCGTGCCGTTGCCGCGCGGATAGCGCACCGCGATCGGGCCCGCATCATGCTCCACGCAGGTGTGGACCATGTGCATCAGCTCCGCCTCGTCCGCCGCCGCCATCACCACGAAGTTCGGCAGCGAGGCCAGATAGGTGATGTCGAAGCTGCCGGCATGCGTCGCCCCGTCCGCGCCGACCAGCCCCGCGCGGTCGATCGCGAAGCGCACCGGCAGGTTCTGGATCGCCACGTCATGCACCACCTGGTCGTAGGCGCGCTGCAGGAAGGTCGAGTAGATCGCGCAGAACGGCCGCATCCCCTGCGCCGCCAGCCCCGCCGCGAAGGTGACGGCGTGCTGCTCCGCGATGCCCACGTCGAACGCGCGGTCCGGGTGGCGTTTCGCGAACCGGTCCACCCCGGTGCCGGACGGCATCGCCGCCGTGATCGCCACGATCCGCGGGTCCCTGTCCGCCTCGTCCGCCAGCGCCTCGCCGAACACGTTCTGGTAGGCGGGCGGCCCCGGCGGCGCCTTCGCCTGCGCGCCGGTGATGACGTCGAACTTCTGCACCCCGTGATATTTGTCCGCCGCCGCCTCGGCCGGCGCATAGCCCTTGCCCTTCTGCGTCACGACATGGACCAGGATCGGCCCTTCCGCCGCGTCGCGCACATTCTCCAGCACCGGGATCAGATGCTCGAGGTTGTGCCCGTCGATCGGGCCGACATAATAGAAGCCCAGCTCCTCGAACAAGGTGCCGCCCATCGTCAGCCCGCGCGCGAACTCGTCGGTCTTGCGCGCGGCATGGTGGAACGGGCGCGGCAGCTTGCGCGCGATCCGCTTCATCAGTTCGCGCACCGACAGGAACTCGCGGCTCGACACGATCCGCGACAGATAGGCCGACAGCCCCCCCACCGGCGGCGCGATCGACATGTCGTTGTCGTTCAGGATCACCACCAGCCGGTTGCCGGCGGCCTCCGCGTTGTTCATCGCCTCATAGGCCATGCCCGCGGACATCGCCCCGTCGCCGATCACCGCGATCGCCTTGCCCGGCGCGCCCGAAAGCTTGTTGGCGATCGCGAAACCCAAAGCCGCCGAGATCGAGGTCGAGCTGTGCGCCGCCCCGAACGGATCGTATTCGCTCTCGGAACGCTTGGTGAACCCCGAAAGCCCCCCGCCCTGCCGGAGCGTGCGGATCCGGTCCCGCCGCCCGGTCAGGATCTTGTGCGGATAGCATTGGTGCCCGACGTCCCACACCAGACGATCGCGCGGCGTGTCGAACACATAGTGGATCGCCGTCGTCAGCTCCACCACGCCAAGCCCCGACCCGAGATGCCCACCCGTCTGGCCAACCGCGCTGATCGTCTCCAGCCGCAGCTCGTCCGACAACTGACGCAATTGCTCAACCGACAATCGACGCAAATCCACAGGCGTCAATATCGTGTCCAATAACGGGGTGAATGGCGGCTCGTTCGTCATGATCGCTTTTCCTCGCCTCCGGCGATGATCTTGTTATGTGGCGCGGTTTTGGCAAGACCAAGGCCGCGCGCTTCCCCTGCCTGCCAGATCAGCAAGGTCGGCAACCCGATCGCGAGATCGCGCGCGCGCTTCGCCAGCGCCAGCGCCAGCGCGCTTTCCGGCGGCAGGCCGAAGATCGGCCCGGCCAGCGCATAGGCCGCCTCCTGCACCCCCAGCGCGCCGGGGATGACGAAGGCGACGCTGCGCAACGTGAAGATCAGGCTTTCCAGCGACAGCATGTCCCAGATCGAAATCGGCACGCCCATCAGGCGCAGCACCAGCCACGCGCCCGCGCCGCTCGCCACCCAGCCCGCGAGGTTGAAGCCGAAAGCGAGCGCCACGCGCGAGCGCTCGGCATAGATGCGCGCCAGCTCCACGCGGACATCGGCGATGGCGGCGACCGATCCGGGCAATATCCGCCCCGCGATCCGCGCGGTGATATCCAGCGCGGACCTTTGGGCGCAAAAGAAGAAGACGATGATCGCGATCATCACCCCCGTGCCGCCAAGGATCATCGGCCGCAACCCCGCCGCCGCGCCATGCATCAGCAACGAGGCCATCAGAGCAAGGCCGAACAGGGTGTAGACGAGTTGCGCCGCCATCTCGGTCGTCATGTCGACCACAAGGGAGGCATAGACGCGCGCCTGCCCCATTCCAGCGGTGGTGAGCGTCCGCGCGCCGAGCACGATCCCGCCAAGCTGCGAGAAGGGCAGCAGGTCCGACACCGCCTCCCGCACCATCCGCGCCCAGGAGAACGACCGGAGCCGCCCCATCCCCTCGCCGGAGGCCGCCGCCAGCCACGCCGCGCCGAGCAGCACGAACGTGCCGAGCGACCACAGGCAGAAAAGCGCGAAGCCGCCCGCCCCGATCCGGCGCGCGATGCCCAGCACGTCGGCGAAGCCGGTCGCGCCGAACGTCCACACCGCCACTCCAAGGCCGATGATCGTGGCCAGCAACAGGCCGGCGCGGGCGGAGAGTTTCAGGCCGCCTCTCCCGCCGGCGCCCTGGGCCTGGGTGCGAACTTCAGGATCAGCCGGATCATCGCGGGCACGAATTTCGGGCGGATCAGGCGCTTGTCATACGGCTCCAGCCTCCGGTCGTTCTCGGACAGGCAGATCGCCGCCAGCTCGGGGAAGGTCACTTCCACGCCCAGCTCCTTCGAGCCGTTGAGCGTGAAGTTGTTTTCCTGCGCCTTGGTGTTCTCGCCCATGCCCTTGGCCATGTCGATCCGCTCCCAGATCAGGAACAGCCACACCACGATCACCTTCGCCTCGAAATACGGCCTGCGCCACCACGGCATGTTGCGCCGCCACCACGCCACCCAGTTGACGAAGAACAGGATGTGCCGCCCTTCCTCGCGCATCACCGGCTCGAACGTGTCGATCAGCTCGGGCGGGAAGAAGCCGGTGTCCTTCGCCAGCTTGAACAGGCCGAAGCCGAAGAAGCTGTCGATGCACTCGGAATAACCGGAGCGCATGAAGGCCCATTCCGCGTCCTTGGGAACCTTGTATTCCGGTTCCGGCTCGAGCTGGATGCCATAGGATTGCACCATGTCGGCCAGCACCACCTTGTGCCGCCGCTCCTCGAAGGCGTCCATCTGCACCGCCGAGCGCAGCAGGGGATCGCGCACCGTTTCGCTGAAGGTCTTCACGAACAGGCCGGTGCGCCCCTCGGTCTGCACGGCCATGTCCCAGATCGGCAGCGAGACGATCTTGTCGCGCGTCTCCGGCTCCAGCTCAGGCCAGTCGATCAGCGCGGGGCGATAGGGATCGTGGGTGTCGAGGATCATCCGGCTGAACAGCATCAGATGCTCCGGCGAGCCGAGCTTCACCTTGCCCCGCGGCAGGGGGGCGGACTGATCGAACTGATCCCAATCGGGCACGAGGTTCACGAAACGAAGCTCCTCATACGAAATCGGCGAAGCGGCCGAGCGCGATTCCGTCGCGCGCGATCGCGGTTTGCGCAAGCGCGTCGGTCAACGCGGCCAGCTCGCCGGGATAATCATAGCCCGGCGCGGAGCCGGGATAAGGCCCGGTCGCCGGATGGGTATAGATTTCGGTCAGGCCATCCGGCAACCGCCCGATCAGCCCGCGCACCCGCGCCGCCGTCATCGCGCCGGACCATGCGAGGCCGAACACCTGATCGGGCACCGTCATGCCCTGCCGCCGCATCCGGGCGCGCACGCGCTTCGCCCACAGCGTCTCGATTCGCGGGCCGGACGGCACCGGCTCGATCGCGCGGAGCGGCGCGCGCGGCTCCACCGGCGCGCGGACGGCGCGCATCCCGTAGCGACGCCCGACCTTCAGGATCGTCGCGGCGATCGTGGGGTGGAGGTGAAAATGCTTGTGCGCGTTGACGTGATCGAGCGGCAGGCCGGTCGCGGCGAAACGCGCGAATTGCGCATCCACTTCCGCCGCCAGTTGCCTGCGCGCGGCGGGAGAGGCGAAGATCGTAAGGCCGGCACGCGCCATGTCCCTGCGGAACCGCCCGTCGTTGCCGACCAATGCGGGAAGCTCCTCCGGCGGCAGCACCGGCCGCCCCTCGACCAGCACGACGTGCAGCCCCACGCCAAGCGTCGGCATCCGCTGCGCCCGCGCCACGGCGTCGGCGAAGGCGTCGCCCGCCACCATCAGGCTGGCGGCGGTGAGGATGCCCCCGCGATGCGCGCGCTCGACCGCCTCGTTCACCTGCCGCGAGGCGCCGAAATCGTCGGCGGTTACGATCAGGCGGCGCAAGGCGATCAGGCGGCTTCCTTCCGACGGCGCAGGAAATCGAAGAACTCGACGCCCTCGCGCAGGCGGCGCTTCATCATGCTCCAGTCGGTCAGCATCTCGCCGACGATCGCCCCGATCTTGCGCGGGCGGAAATAGAAACGCTTGTAGAATTCCTCGACCTTGTCGAAGATCACATTGGCCGGCAGGTGCGGATAGGAAAGCTGCGCGATCTGGTTGCCGCCGTCGGTCAGCAGATGGTCGCCGCCGTCGAACCAGCCGTTCTCCACCGCCTGCTTGTAGAGGAACGTTCCCGGATAGGGCGCGGCGAGGCTGACCTGGATCGTATAGGGGTTCAGCTCGATCGCGTAGCGGATCGTCTCCTCGATCGTCTCCAGCGTCTCGCCCGGCAGGCCGAGGATGAAGGTGCCGTGGATCGTCAGGCCCAGCGCGTGCGCGTCCTTCGTGAATTGCCGCGCGACATCGGTGCGCAGGCCCTTCTTGATGTTGTGCAGGATCTTCTGGTTGCCGCTCTCATAGCCGACCAGCAGCACGCGGCAGCCGCCTTCCTTCATCGCCTTCAGCACCGGCTGCGGCACGTTGGCCTTGGCGTTGCAGCCCCAGGTGACACGGAAACCGGGCTTGCCGAAGCCGAGCTTGGCGAGCTCGCCCGACAGCTCGACGACGAAGTCATGCGCGTCGGCGAGCGTATCGTCATCGAAGAAAATCTCGTTCACCTCGGGCATTTCCCTGAGGATGTACTTCACCTCCTCGATCACCTTCGGCACCGTGCGATGGCGATAATTGTGGCCCGAAATGGTCTGCGGCCACAGGCAGAAGGTGCAGCGGCTCTTGCAGCCGCGCCCGGTGTAGAACGAGACGTAGGGGTGGCGCTGGTAGCCGCCATAATATTTCGACGTGTCGAGATCGCGCTTGTAGATCGGCGAGACCATCGGGAGGACATCCATGTCCTCGATCATCGCGCGGTCCTTGTTGCGGATGAACTCCCCGCCCGGCGCGCGCCACGTAATGCCGTCGACCTGCGCCAGCGGCATCCCGCTGGCGATATCGACGATCGTGAAATCATATTCCTCGCGCGCGACGAAATCGATGTCCGGGCTGGCGGCGA
>JAYRJH010000182.1:0-6313 GCA_041906415.1 Sphingomonas sp.
TCGCGCGTCCCTGCCCGCGCCCGGCGATGGAGGAGGTAGCCCGCCAGCACCAGGATCGGCGCGACCAGCGACACGTCGAAGGCGAGAAGCTGGACGATCAGCGTGGTGCCGACATTGGCGCCCAGCATCACCGCGAGGCCGGGCGCGAGCGCCACCAGCCCCTCGGCGGCGAATCCCGTCACCATCAGCCCGGTCGCGGTGCTGCTCTGGAGGAGCGCGGTCACGCCCAGCCCGGCGGCGAAGGCGCTCAGGCGATTGTGCAGGCGATGCGCGAGGAAGGAACGCAGTCGCGCGCCCAATGCGCGTTGCACGCCCGTCTGCACCATGTGGACGCCCCACAGGAGCAGGGCCACTGTGCCGGCGAGGTCGAGAAGGGTGAGCGTGATATTCGTCGGTCGATCCTCTCGCGGGCGGGCGCCCGAAAATGGGCCGACGGGGCGGCGCTGTCCAGAGCGGTCCGCCGCAATCGCGCGGACGCGGCGATCTTCCTCTATCGCATCGGGGGCGTCGGCGGCGGCATGCTGCCGGGATCGCGGAGCAACTGGCCGTAAAGCCGCGCGGATCGCGTGCTCGCCACGTCCGCGTCCTTCACCACGCCGGAGAATTGCAGGAAGCTGTGCGTCAGCGACGGATAATTGGCATACCAGACCGGCACCCCGCTCGCGCCCAGGCGTCCGGCGAAGCGCCGCCCGGAATCGCGCAGGATGTCGAAGCCCGCCGTGGCGAGGATGGTGGGCGGCATCCCGCGCAGGTCCTTCGCGCTCACCGGGTTCATCAATTCGTCGGCGTCTTCCGGCCGGTCGGGGCTGACCTGCGGGAACACGCGCGGCAGGATGAATTCGATGAAGGCGGCGTCCAGCCCGTATCCCTTGCCGAACAGGCTGTATGAACGGTCGTGCCGCGGCAGCCCTGCGCCGGGATAGAACAGCAGCATCGCGGCGGGCAGGGGACGCCCGGCGCGGAGCTGGCGCTGGGCGATGTTGATCGCGACATGGCCGCCCGCGCTGTCGCCGCCGACGCCCACGCGCGCCGGATCGCCGCCGAGCGACGCGGCATGGGCGCGCGTCCACAGGAACGCATCCTCGCCATCGTCGCTCGCCGCCGGATAAGGATGCTCCGGCGCGAGGCGGTAGTTGACCGATACGACGATCGCGCCGGCCTCGTTGGCGATCAGCCGCGTCACGCGGTCCAGCGCGGTGATGCTGGCGAATATCCAGCCGCCGCCGTGGTGATAGACCAGCACCGGAAGCGGCCCCGCGCCCGCCGTCCGGGGGCGATAGATGCGGATCGGGATCGGGCCGCCGCGGCCGGGGATCGTGCGATCCTCCACGCTCGCCATGTCGGGCGTCACCCTGGTGAGCAGCAGCCAGTTGCGGTCTATGCCGTGCCGCACGAAGGCGCGTCCCCATGGCGTCGCGAAGATCAGCGGGGCCAGCCGCTCGACTGTGCCGGCGGCCGCGCGGTTCTGCCCGGCGAGATATTGCAGCTTGGGATCGAGCGTCTGGCCGTCGACGACCGCGCGCGGTTCCTTGAGGTGCTGGAGGAACCAGCTTTCCGGCTGGCTGTACAGGGCGAGCTGCTCAAGCTCGCTTTCGTTCGGCCTGAAGGGCTCGACCGGCCGCACCGTGGATGCGAACCAGAATTGCAGGCCGATGAAGCCCGCCACGGCGAGCAGCACGACCCCGCCCGCGATCCATGCCGCCACCTTCAGCATCGTGCCCAAGCCCTTTATTGCGAGTCGATCGCAATTTAAGGCCATAACCGATGAAGGATCAAGCGCGCGGCGTCCTGCCGGGCAAGCCTCCGGCGCGGCGGCGGGCCGCGCCGGATAATGCGCGTCAGCGGGTGATGCTGTCGTAGAAGGCGTCGATATCCTGCCGCAACCGCGTGGCCGAGCCCGGCTCGATGTAGATCATGTGGCCCGACGGATAATATTTATAGGTGATGTTGGCCTTGAGCGACGGGTCCAGCTCCATGTGCTCGAGATCATAGTCCGCGCCCGCGAAGGGGGTGGCCATGTCGTAATAGCCGTTGAGCGACAGCAGCTTCATCTTCGGATTCTGCCGCATCGCCTGGCTGAGATCGACCGAGGTGTTGGCGGCGAACTGGCGGCCGTTGCCCGGCGCGCGATGCTTCCAGTCCCAGGCCGGGCCGATGCTCGAATAGAAATTCGGGCGATAGGAGAGCCTGGTCTGATAGCCGAGATCGTTGAACAGGTAATTGTTGATCGCGGCGATGAACGCGCCGGAGATCGCCTCGTTGGCGGCGTCGAATTCCGGGCTGTCGCCGCCCGCGTCCACGTCGATGCCGTCGAAGCGGCTGTCTAGCCGGCCCACGGTGCGGCGCTGGTCGCGCAGCAATTCCTTGCGGAAGCGGTCCGGCCCCGGGCGCAGGTTGGTGCGCAGCAGGAATTCGGGCGAGACGCCGAGCAAGGCGCTCGCCTGCTGCGCCATCTGGGTGCGCTCCTCCGGCGTCAGCCGGTCGCCCTTCGAGAGGGCGGCGGCATAAGGCCCGGTGGCGAAGGCCTGCGCCTGCTTGGCGAAGGCGTCGATGTCGGCCGGCTTGTTGGCGATGCGGTTGTGATACCAGGCGGTCGCCGCGAAGGTCGGGAAGATGTTGACGTGCATCTGGTCGACCGAGGGATCGAACAGCAGGGGGATGTTGAGCACGGTCGACATGATCGTCGCGCCCGCTAGCTGCACGCCGCGCTGCTGGAGCACATAGGCAAGGCCGCCGGTGCGCGTGGTGCCGTAGCTTTCGCCGAGCAGGAATTTCGGCGATTCCCAGCGGTTGTTGATCGTCAGATAGCGCTGGATGCCGCGCGCGAAGGCGTCGAGATCGCCGTCCACGCTCCAGAAATCCTTGCCCGTCGCCTTGCCGAGCGGACGCGACAGGCCGGTGCCGATCGCGTCGAGGAACACGATGTCGGTGCGATCGAGGATCGTATCCTGGTTGGCGACGAGATGCCCCGGCTCGCCGCGCAGCGCGCCGAGGCCCGGCACATCCACCTTCAGCGGGCCGTAGCTGCCCATGTGCAGCCACATCGAGGAGGAGCCGGGGCCGCCGTTATACATGAACGTGATCGGGCGCGGCTTGCCGCCCTTCGGCGCATCCAGCACATAAGCGGTGTAGAACATCGAGGCGATCGGATCGCCTTCGTCGTTGCGGATGGTGAGCGTGCCGGGCGTCACCGTATAGTTCAGCGTCGATCCGTGGAACGGGATCGAGCGATGGCGCGACACCGAATATTCCGTCGCGCTCGCTTCCGCCTTGTCGCTTTTGTCGGGCGCGGCGGCCGCCGTTTCGGAGGCGTCGCCCCTGGGCGCCTTGTCCGTCTTCTCCGCGGCGTAGGTCGGCAGCGCGATCGCCATGGCGAGCGCTGGGGCGATTAGAGGTGCGGCAAGGCGCATAAAGGAATCCCCGTTTGTTTTTCTGCGCGGCAGCTAGCCGAACGTATACGGTTCGGGCAAGCCGTGCGAAGCGCGCGACGGGGAGATTGGCCGGAGGCGAGGCGGCGGCCCCCGTATGGTCCGGCGCGGCCGGCGGGCAGGATATGCGCGATCCACCGGATGCCAGCCTGCCCGGCACTCCATCGCGGCGCGCCATTCCTTATCGTAGGAAAAGGCGCATATGCCGTGATTTTTCCTTATCGATGCGCATACCGCGTTTTTGAAAATTGACTAAGGCGCGCGATGAATCCAGAATTGCGCACGCACCGCGGCAAGGCGAAAGCCGCGACTTACTTCCTGCGGAGTGAATCCATGACCATCGAGACACAGGCGATCAACGAGCCGCATGCCGATCCGCTGGCGTTCGACCCCAAGGCGCTGCGCGCCAAATATCGCGAGGAACGCGACAAGCGCCTGCGCGCCGACGCGAACGAGCAATATGTCGAGATGGCGGGGAAATTCGCCCATTATCTCGAAGATCCCTATATCGACCGGCCGATAGAGCGCGCGGCCCTGTCCGACGAGAAGGACGTGGTGGTGATCGGCGGCGGCTTCGGCGGGCTGCTGGCGGGCGCGCGGCTGCGCGACGCCGGGATCTCCGATATCCGCATGATCGAAAAGGGCGGGGAGTTCGGCGGCACCTGGTATTGGAACCGCTATCCGGGCGCCGCCTGCGATATCGAAAGCTACGTCTATCTGCCGCTGCTGGAGGAAACCGGCTTCATGCCGGAGCGGAAATATTCGCAAGGACCGGAAATCCGCGCCTATACCCGGCGGCTTGCGGAACATTACGACCTCTATCGCGACGTCCTGTTCCAGACGGAGGTGACGGACCTGAAGTGGGACGAGGAGGCGCGGCGCTGGATCGTCTCCACCAATCGCGGCGATGCGATCCGCGCGCGCTTCGTGGTGATGGCGAACGGCCCGCTGCACCGGCCCAAGCTGCCCGGCATCCCCGGCATAGAGGAATTCGCCGGCCACACCTTCCACACCAGCCGCTGGGATTACGACTATACCGGCGGGACATCGACCGGCGGGCTGGACCGGCTGCACGACAAGGTGGTGGGCATCATCGGCACCGGCGCGACGGCGGTGCAGGCGGTGCCGCATCTGGCGGCCGGGGCGAAGGAGCTTTACGTCTTCCAGCGCACCCCTTCCTCGATCGACGTGCGCGGCGACCGGCCGACCGACCCCAATTGGGCCGGCGAGCTCCAGCCCGGCTGGCACCAGCATCGCATGGAGAATTTCAACATCCTCGTTTCCGGCGGCTGGGCGGACGAGGATCTGGTGGCGGACGGCTGGACGGACATCATCCGCAACCTGGGCGTGATCGCGCGGATGCGCGCGGCCAAGGAGGGGAAGGAGGGCGATCCGTCCGAGCTGGTGCAGCTCGCCGACTTCCAGAAGATGGAATCGATCCGCGCGCGGGTCGATTCGATCGTCGGCGATTCCGCGACGGCGGAGGCGCTGAAGCCTTATTACAACCAGTTCTGCAAGCGCCCGTGCTTCCATGACGATTATCTGCCGGCGTTCAACAGGCCGAACGTCCATCTGGTCGATACAGACGGCAAGGGCGTGGAGCGGATCACCGAAAAGGGCGTGGTGGTGCAGGGGCGCGAATATCCGCTCGATTGCCTGATCTTCGCCACCGGCTTCGAGGTCGGCACCAGCTATGCCCGGCGCGCGGGCTATCAGATTCGCGGCGTCGGCGGGCGCACGCTGGAGGAGAAATGGGCGAGCGGCGCGAAATCCCTGCACGGGATGACGGTGAACGGCTTCCCCAATTGCTTCATCTTCTCCACCGTCCAGTCGGGCTTCACGGCCAATTATCCGCACGCGCTGGCGGAGCAGGCCCAGCACGCCGCCTATGTCATCGCGCAGGCGCTGGAGCGGCAGAAGACCCGCGTGGAGCCGAGCGAGGAGGCCGAGGAGGGCTGGACGCAGGAAATCCTGGACGCGGTGCTCGATCGCCGCAAGTTCATGGAGGAATGCACGCCCGGCTATTACAACGGCGAGGGTAAGCTCAGCCCGCTGGCGGCGAGCTTCAGCTCCTACGGCAAGGGATCGGTGGCCTTCTTCCGCATCCTCGACGAATGGCGGAAGGCGGGCGATCTCGCGGGCCTGGAGATGCGGTGAGGCTGGCGGGGCGGAAGGGATCCGGCTCCTTCCGCCCCATCTTATTGCGCGCGATAGGGGGTGAAGCTGCCCAGCGAGCAGCTGCCCGTCTCGATGCCCGCCGTCATGTCCCGAGTCCGGGCGATATCGCCCCGGCACACCTGCGTGGAAAATTGCCGCGTGATGAGCGCGTCGCCCCGTGCCACCGCCTCGCATCCGCCCGACGTCTGGTTGACGTAGAGCAGCTTCGGGCTGACCCGATAGATCAGCTTCGATCCGACCGCCTTCAGCGACGATTGCTGGAAGCGCGTGTCGATGCAATCCTGCGGCTTGCCGGGGGTGAGGCCCTTCACTTCCTTGTCGAACGCCTCCGTCCGGGCGGCGGCGCGATCGGCCTGCGACGAAGAGGAGGCGGCCGCCACCGCGCCCGCGCCAAGGGCGGCTGCAACCAGCGGAACGAGGATCAAACGCATCGCAACAACTCCTTATTCTCCCGCGGCGTGGATATAGGAAGCTCAGCCGCGAAATTCATCCTTCGCGCGCCGCCGTTCCGCAAGCGTCGCGACATCGGGAGCGCGCAGGAAGGGATTCGTCTCCAGCTCCAGCGCGATGGTGGTGGGCACGGTGGCCTCCCCGGCGGCGCGGGCGGCGTCCACCTGCTTCATGCGCCCGGCGATCGCCGCATTGTCCGGCTCGGCGACGAGCGCGTAGCGGCCGTTCGACTGGGTATATTCATGCGCGCAATAGAC
>JAYRJH010000183.1:0-6310 GCA_041906415.1 Sphingomonas sp.
CACGATCCAGCCCGCATATTGCTGGAAGCGCGATATCAGTTCCTGCCCCCGCACCGGATCGCCGACCATCGTGGCGGCGACATAGGGCATGAAGATATAGATTGTGATGAGGATCACATAAGGATCGCGCCCGCCCTCGAATATCGACCAGGCCACTCCACCACGATCAAGTCGCGCGCCGCGCGTGTCGGGTATGTCGATCGGGGGCGTCGAAACGGAAGCGGGACCAAGGGATTCGACGGACATTGGCGGGGACAAATGCGATCCTCTCGAATTTCCTCACGGCATCGTCACGCACCGCATTGCCTGCATCATGCAGCAGCAGGCGCGGCTGCGCCAGCGCTTTGCCTCACGCCTGCCCGCGCTCCGCCAGCGATTGTCCAGCCGCCTGCGCGCTCGCCCATGCCCACTGGAAATTATAGCCGCCGAGCCAGCCGGTCACATCAACCGCCTCGCCGATGAAATACAGGCCGGGCACGTCGCGCACCTCCATCGTCCGCGATGAGAGGCCGGCCGTGCCGACCCCGCCCGCCGTCACCTCCGCCTTGGCGAAGCCTTCCGTGCCGTTGGGCGTGAAGCGCCATGCGCCGAGCGCCTGCTCCGCCGCCGCAAGCTTCGCGTCAGGCAGGTTCGCCAGATCGCCCGGCAACCCGAGCCGATCGGAGAGCGCGGCCGCCAGCCGCTCCGGCAATACGCCGCCGAGCGCGCGGGCGAGCGTGGCGCGCGGCGTCTCCCGCTTTGCCTGTTTCAGCCATCCCGTCGCGCGATCCGGCAGGAAATCGATCGCCAACGCTTCGCCGTGCCGCCAATAGGAGGAGATCTGCAGGATCGCCGGACCGGAAAGCCCGCGATGGGTGAACAGGGCCGCCTCGCGAAAGGCCGTCTTGCCGGCCCTGGCCACCACCTCCGCCGATACGCCGGAAAGCGTGCGGAACAATTGCTCCTCATTGCCCAGCGTAAGCGGGACCAGCGCCGGGCGCGGCTCCACCACCTTCAGGCGGAAACGGCGCGCGAGATCGTAGGCGAATCCGCTCGCTCCCATCTTCGGGATCGAGGGGCCGCCGGTCGCCACCACCAGCGCGGGCGCCTGCGCGGTCCGGCCGCCCCATCGCAGCCGGAAGCGCGCATCGGCATGATCGACCTCGGCAATCGCTTCGCCCAGCGCCAGCTCCACCGAACCGCGCGCGCATTCGTCGAGCAGCATGTCCACGATCTGCCGCGCCGAGCCGTCGCAGAACAATTGCCCGAGCGTCTTTTCATGCCAGGCGATCCCGTGCCGCCCGACCAGCTCGAGGAAATCGGCCGGCGTGTAGCGCGCCAGCGCCGAGCGCGCGAAATGCGGATTGGCGGACAGGAAGCGATCCGGGGCCGTGCCGACATTGGTGAAATTGCACCGCCCGCCGCCGGAGATCAGGATCTTCTTCCCCGGCCGGTCGGCATGATCGATCAGCAGGACGCGCTTGCCGCGCTGCCCCGCCACGGCGGCGCACATCATCCCCGCCGCGCCCGCGCCGAGCACGATCGCATCATAATCGCGCCATGCCATCGGATCAGTGCAGTTTCGCGATCGTCAGGCCGTCCTGCCTGGCGCGTTCCTTCACCGATTCCTCGCTGCGCGTCAGCGCCCTGGCGATCGCCTTGAGCGCCATGCCTTTCTTCGCGAGCGTGTGGAGCTTCTGGATCTCATCTGCGCGCCACGGCTGGCGATGTCGTTCAAAGCGTTCGGCCATTCCCCTGACTAGGGCGCAAACGTCTTCAGGACAACGCCGTCGTCAGCCCTGGCGCCGGAGCAGCGCCGGATTGATCTGCTGGGCGAAGGCAATGCCGATCCGCCCCTCCGTCTGCCATGCGACGCGCCCGGAAACCCAGCCGATTCCGGGCAGGTCCACCTTCACCGTCGCATCGGGGGCCACGGGCCGCGGCAATTCCGCCATCAGCCCACCGGCCGAGATATTGCGGACATGCACCATGACGGAGCGCTTCGCATCGTCCACGCGCAGCCGGACGGTCAGGCGCACGCTTTCGCGTCCGCGCTCCGCCGCCGATATCGCATCGGCAAAGACCTTTGCGCCGTCATGCTTCATCCGCACGCCTTCTAGCGATCAATTGTTGAAAAATCGCCAACGACGCGAGAGCGGTCAATCCTCACGCGAGACTTTTTCCTGCCGCTCGTGACGTTCCTGCGCCTCGACCGTCATGGTCGCGATCGGGCGGGCCTCCAGCCGGCCAAGCCCGATCGGCTCGCCCGTCACCTCGCAATAACCGTATTCGCCTTCATCCAGCCGGCGCAGCGCCGCCTCGATCTTCGCGATCAGCTTGCGCTGGCGATCGCGGGTGCGCAGTTCGATCGACCAGTCCGTCTCGCTGGAGGCGCGGTCGTTCAGATCCGCTTCGCGCAGGGAATCGACCTGCAATTGCGAAAGCGTGCCTTGCGATTCACGCAGGATCGCTTCCTTCCAGTTCAGCAACTTCGCGCGGAAATACGCCTGCTGCCGTTCGCACATGAACGGCTCATCCGGACTTGGGCGATAGCCATCGCCGTCATTGGCGGGCTTGAAGCCCTCCTGTTCAGCTCGATCGTACGCCGTCGCCATCGACCTTCTCCCGTCCGTGCCGGCGTTTTGCGCCGCCGTGCGCGCCTTGAGCGCGGCCTATAGTCAGGAGAATTGGCGCAAACAAGCGATGGATGCACATCGATTCCCGCCGACTCGTTCCGGGAACGTCACGCCACACACACAGATTAGGCGGGCAAACTCCGCTCGCGTCCAATATTCCTGTCCCGCAATGACACGGTTAACCCGGAATAACGAAGTTTACCCGCCGTTGTTGCATGAATTTCGGCTTATTCGTGGTTAAAGCTATTGCGGTTAAATCTTTGTTTTGCACTTTGTGCGCATAGCGGACGTGCAAAACACGCATTTCGGGATCTGCGGGGGCACGATCACCATTAGGAAGAGAGACGAACCATGTCTGTGCGGATGGCCTTGGCTAAGCTTGCGGCAGTTGCCGCCGGCGGGGCGCTGATCGGGGGCGGCGCGGTCCATGTGGCGGAAAACGCCAAGCCGCGCACGGAGTTCAGCAAGAAGAAGGTCGCGAAAAAGGTGGTCAGGCGCCCCGTGCAGCGCGTCGCGACATTGAAGCGCAAGCGTCCCACGCCGGTGGCCCCCGTGCCCCAGCAGCCGACGGTCATCACCGTCACCACCCAGCAGCCGCCGGTGCCTTTGCCCGCGCCCGCGCCGATGCTCGCCTCCACGGCCGCGCCTCAGCCGGTGATGATCGGCGGCGGAGGCTGGGGCGGCGGCTTTGGCGGGGGCTTCTTCGCAGGCGGCTTCTTCGGCGGCAGCGGCGGCGGATCAGGCGGGATCGTCATATCCTCCACCAGCACCGGATCGACCAGCACCTCCACCTCCTCCGGAGGATCGAGCGGGGACGTCTCGACGTCCACCTCGACCGGCGGGGTGAGCAGCACCTCGTCGACTTCGACGTCTAGCGGAAACGTCACCACGACGTCCTCGTCCACCTCATCCTCGACATCGACGTCCTCGTCGACCTCCTCATCGACGTCCACTTCGTCGAGCACGTCCTCCTCCACTTCCTCTTCGTCCTCCACCTCAAGCTCCTCCTCCTACGGCTCCAGTTCGAAGGGATGGAGCTCGAACGGCGGTTGGTCGTCCAATGGGGGCTGGTCCTCGAACGGCGGGCATCACGGTTCCAGCGGCAGCAGCGGATCAAGCAGTGGAAACCCCACGCCGGTCCCCGCTCCGCCCATGATCCTGCTGTTCGGCGCGGCGGCGGCCGCGCTGGTCGCGCGGCGCAGGCTGGCGCGCAAGGCCGTCACGGCCACCGCCTGACGGACTGCTTGCCTCCCCACGCCCGCCCCGCCATAGCGCGGGGATGCATGATATCCGCCTGATCCGAGAGAATCCGTCCGATTTCGATACCGCGATGGCGAAGCGCGGCAAGGAAGCGGAGAGCGCGGCGATCCTCGATCTCGATCGCCGCCGCCGTGAGCTGCTGACAGAATTGCAGGCGGGCCAGGCGCGCCGCAACGAAGCATCGAAGGCGATCGGCGCGGCCAAGGCGGCGAAGGACGAGGCGACCGCATCGGCGCTGATGGCGGAGGTCGCGACGCTCAAGCAGCGCCTGCCGGAGCTTGAGGCCGAGGAGGCGCGGATCGGCGGCGAGCTGGACGGCCTGCTCGCTTCCCTCCCCAACATCCCGCTGCCGGATGTGCCGCAGGGCGCGGACGAGAATGACAATGCGCTGATGCACGAGCGCGGGGAGCGCCCCGATTTCGCCTTTCCCCCGAAGGAGCATGATGCGATCGGCCCCGCGCTCGGCCTCGATTTCGAAACGGGGGCGCTGATCGCGGGCGCGCGCTTCACGCTGGTGCGCGGGCAGATGGCGAAGCTGGCGCGCGCGCTCGGCCAGTTCGGGCTGGACACGCTCACCCGCGAGCATGGCTATGAGGAAGTATCGCCGCCCCTGCTGGTGAAGAGTGAGACGATGTTCGGCACCGGCCAGCTTCCCAAATTCGCGGAAGACCTGTTCGAGACGACCGACGGCCGCTGGCTGATCCCCACCGCGGAGGTGAGCCTCACCAACATCGTGCGCGAGAAGATCCTTTCCGCCGACGAGCTGCCGCTGCGCTTCACCGCGCTCACCCCCTGCTTCCGTTCGGAAGCCGGCGCGGCGGGGCGCGACACGCGCGGCTTCATCCGCCAGCACCAGTTCGACAAGGCGGAGATGGTCTCGATCGTCCCGCCCGACCAGTCCGAGGCGGAACATGAAAGGATGACGGCGGCGGCGGAGGACGTGCTGACGCGGCTGGGCCTGCCCTTCCGCCGGATGAAGCTGTGCACCGGCGACATGGGCTTCACCGCCGCGCGCACCTATGACCTCGAAGTGTGGTTGCCGGGTCAGGGGCGATATCGCGAGATTTCCTCCTGCTCCACCTGCACCGATTTCCAGGCGCGCCGAATGAACGCGCGCTACCGGCCGGAGGGCGAGAAGGCGACGCGCTTCGTCCATACGCTCAACGGCTCCGGGCTGGTGATCGGGCGGATGATCGTCGCGATCCTGGAGAATTATCAGCAGGAAGACGGCTCGGTATGGGTGCCGGACGTGCTCCGGCCCTGGCTGGGTGGAGCGAACCGGCTGGAACCGCGCTGATGCGCATCCTCCTCACCAATGACGACGGCATCCATGCGCCGGGGCTGAAGGTGCTGGAGGAAATCGCGCGGACGCTTTCCGACGACATCTGGATCGTCGCGCCCACGGAGGAACAATCCGGCGCGGGCCGCTCGCTTACCCTGTCGCGCCCGTTGCGGCTGCGGCAGTTCGACACCCGCCGCTTTGCCGTCTCGGGCACGCCGACCGATGCGGTGATGATGGCGCTGGCGGAGCTGATGCCGGCGCGCCCGGACCTGATCCTCTCCGGCGTCAATCGCGGAGCGAACCTCGGCGAGGACGTGATGTATTCGGGCACCGTGGCCGCCGCGATGGAAGGCGCGCTCGCCGGCATCCCCGCGATCGCGCTCAGCCAGCGCTATGCCGACACCGGGATGGGCGACGACGTGTCGTTCGACGCCGCGCGCGGCTGGGGCGAGCGGACCCTGCGCCCCTTGCTCGACAGCCCGTGGGTACCGGGAACAGTCATCAACATCAACTTCCCGCCGGTCCCGGCCAATCGGGTGAAGGGCATCGATGTGGTGCGGCAGGGAATGCGCGATTACGGCCGCGCCCGGCTGGAGCCGCGCAGCGATCCGCGTGGATTCCCTTATTACTGGCTGTCGCTCGGGCGTATCGACCATGCGCTCGTCCCCGGCACCGATCTGGCGGCGGTGGCGGAAGGGTATGTCACCGTCACCCCGCTCCATCTGGACCTGACGCACGACGCCTCGCTACAAGCCCTTGGTGCGGCGTATCGTTAGGAGGTTCGGAATGCGGGGGCGGCTTGGCGCGATGGCGGGCTGCCTGCTGCTTGCCGGCTGCATCCCCGAAGCGGAGCATCCGCGCCGCCAATCCTATCCGCCTCCCCTGCCGCCGCGCGCGCATGTGCCGCAGCGGACGGAGCATCAACGCCCCGCCCCGCCGCCCGTGTGGGAAACGCACGCAGCCAGCGCCGACGCGCATATCGTGGCGGCACAGATCTATATCGTCCGTTCCGGCGACTCCCTGGGGCGAATCGCGGAACGCACCGGCGCGGGCCTCGCCGCGATTGCCGCCGCCAACGGCATCGCCCCGCCCTATCCGGTCCGCGTCGGGCAAAGATTGACGATTCCCGGCGGCCGTGATCATCTGGTGCGGC
>JAYRJH010000184.1:0-6265 GCA_041906415.1 Sphingomonas sp.
GATCTGCTCCACGGGTCGGCCCAGCGCGCGCATCCGTTCTATATGCGCCTCGATATTGCCCTTCGCTTCCGCCGTGATGACCGGGCCGATATCGACGGACAGGCGATCGGTGCGCCCGATCGAAAGCTCGTGCAGCGCGCCCTTTATCATGCCCAGCGTGCGATCCGCCACGTCCTCCTGAAGGCACAGGATGCGCAGCGCGGAGCAACGCTGGCCGGCGCTGTCGAAGGCGGAGGCGATCACGTCCGCCACCACTTGTTCGGCGAGCGCGGAGGAATCGACGATCATCGCATTCTGCCCGCCCGTCTCCGCGATCAGCGGGATCGGCGCGCCGTCGGCGGAAAGTCGCGTGGCAAGCTCGCGCTGGATCAGCCGCGCGACTTCGGTGGACCCGGTGAACATCACCGCCGCCGTCTCCGGCGCGGCCACCAGCGCCGCGCCGATCGCGCCATCGCCGGGCATCAGTTGCAGCGCATCGGCCGGCACGCCCGCCTCGTGCAGGATCGCGACGCCCTGAGCGGCGATCAGCGGCGTTTCCTCCGCCGGCTTGGCGAGCACGGTGTTGCCCGCGACCAGCGCGGCGGCGACCTGCCCGGTGAAGATCGCCAGCGGGAAATTCCACGGGCTGATGCACACGACCGGCCCCAGCGCGCCATGCGCGGGGCCGAGCGTGCGGCGTGCCTGCTCCGCATAATAATGCAGGAAATCGATCGCCTCGCGCACCTCGGCGATCGCGTTGGGAAGCGACTTGCCCGCCTCCCGCACGATCAGCCCGAGCAGTTCCGGCATCCGGGCCAGCATGATCCGCCCTGCGCGATCGAGGCAGGCGGCCCGCTCCGCCGGGGATACCGCCGCCCATCCCGGAGCCGCCGCCAGCGCGCGCGCGGTCGCCGCGCGCGCCTGCTCCGGCGAGATTTCCACCACCGTGCCCACACGATCGCGATGATCGGCCGGATTGAGCACGGCGCGCTCCGTCCCCTGCCCGTCCGCCGGCATCGCGCGCCATGCGTCGGTCGCGCCCGCGCGCATCGTCTCGCCCAGCGCGGCGAGCGTGTTCTCGTCGCTCAGGTCCAGCCCGGCGGAATTGACGCGCGCGCCGTAAAGCTCGCGCGGAAGCGCGATCTGCGGATGCTTCTGTCCCACCACGGGCATGGCGCGCACTGCCTCCACCGGATCGGCGACCAGTTCCGCGATCGACACTTCCGGGTCCGCGATGCGGTTCACGAAAGAGGAGTTCGCGCCATTCTCCAGCAGCCGCCGCACAAGATAGGCGAGTAGCGTCTCATGCGTGCCGACCGGCGCATAAATGCGGCAAGGGCGGTCCAGCTTGTCCTTGCCGACCACCTCGTCGTAGAGCGGCTCGCCCATGCCGTGCAGGCACTGGAACTCATAGCGCCCGATCGCGAAATCCGGCCCGGCCATGCGGTAGACGGTCGCCAGCGTCTGTGCGTTGTGCGTCGCGAATTGCGGGAAGACGTGATCGGTCGCCGCCAGCAGCTTCCGCGCGCAGGCGATATAAGCGACGTCGGTGTGGATCTTGCGCGTATAGACCGGGAAGTCGGCGAGGCCGTCCACCTGCGCGCGCTTGATCTCCGCGTCCCAATACGCGCCCTTCACCAGCCGCACCATGATCCGGCGCTGCCCGCGCCTGGCAAGGTCGACGATCCAGTCGATTACGAACGGGCAGCGCTTGCCATAAGCCTGCACGACGAAACCAAGGCCGTTCCATCCCGCCAGATCGGGATCGAGCGCGAGGCTTTCGAGCAGGTCGAGCGACAGCTCCAGCCGGTCGGCTTCCTCAGCGTCGATGTTGAGGCCGATGTCATAGCTTCTGGCGATCAGCGCCAGCGCCTTCACGCGCGGCAGCAGCTCCCCCATCACCCGATCCGCCTGCGACCGCACGTAGCGCGGATGGAGCGCGGACAGCTTGATCGAGATGCCCGGCCCGCCATAGACGCCACGTCCCGCCGAAGCCTTGCCGATCGCATGGATCGCGGCCTCGTAATCGCGATAGTAACGCTCCGCATCCGCCGCCGTGGTCGCCGCTTCGCCCAGCATGTCGTAGCTATACTGGAAGCCCCGCGCCTCGAGCGCGCGGGCGCGCTTCACCGCTTCCGCGATGGTTTCGCCGGTGACGAACTGCTCGCCCATCATCCGCATCGCCATGTCGACGCCGCGCCGGATCACCGGCTCGCCCGCGCGTGCGATCAGCCGGGTGAGCGCGGCGCCGAGCCCGCTGTCGTTGACGCTGCTCGTCAGCTTGCCGGTGACGACCAGCCCCCATGTCGCCGCATTGACGAACAGGGAACGTCCGTCGCCCAGATGCGCGCGCCAGTCGCCGCCCGCGATCTTGTCGCGGATCAACGCGTCGCGAGTCGCATCGTCGGGGATGCGCAGCAGCGCCTCGGCGAGGCACATCAGCGCCACTCCCTCCTGGCTCGACAGCGCATATTCCTGCACCAGTCCTTCCACGCCGCTGCCCTTGTGCTTGTCGCGCAGCGCGGTGATGAGTGCGGTCGCGGTTTCGGCCGCTGCGGCGCGGACGGCGGCGGGAAGCGTCGCCTGCTCCACCATCGCGGCCATGCACTCCGGCTCCGGGCGGCGATAGGCGGCGGTGATCGCCTGGCGCAGCGGCGTCTGCGGGCGGATCGGCGGGGCGAAATCGGCGAAGAGATCGGTCATGAATCGCGCGATATCAGATTCGCGCATGGCAATCCGCCCGATCATCGGCGATAAATACGCCGGATCGACCTGATTTCGGAAATATTGAAGACGGAATGGACAAGAAATCTGCAACCCATAGCCAGATCGACGCATTCGATCGGCGCATCATCGAGGCGCTGCGCGAAGACGGGCGCATGTCCGTCACCGAGCTCGCTCGACGCGTCGGTCTGTCGAAGACGCCATGCCAGGTGCGGATGCGGCGGCTCATGGAGGAAGGCTATATCCGCGGCTTCCGTGCGGTGATCGATCCGGCGAAGCTGGGGCTGGACCATATCGCCTTCGCCGAGGTGAAATTGTCCGACACGCGCGAGGCGGCGCTGGGCGAGTTCCGCCGCGCGGTGCTGCGGATCGCGGAGGTGGAGGAATGTCACATGATCGCGAGCAGCTTCGATTTCCTGCTCAAGGTGCGCACCGCCGATATCCGCCGTTACCGCATCGTACTGGGCGAGCGCATCTCCTCGCTGCCGCACGTCGCCAGCACTTCCACCTTCGTGGCGATGGAAACCATCCGCGATGCCGCGACGTGAGCGGGAAGGGTTGAATTTACGCCTTTAGGGCGTGAATTGGTCGGGGAGACAGGATTCGAACCTGCGACATCTTGCTCCCAAAGCAAGCGCGCTACCGGGCTGCGCCACTCCCCGACGCTTCCATCGGCGGTAGGCGCGGCGCGCGTGTTGTGCAAGCGGGGATCAGCGCAAATGCAGCATCGTAACCAGCGCAAGGCTCAGCGCGCCCAGCCCGGCCAGCGACAGCATCACAGCCGCCGTGACACGCCCGCCCGCCTTCGCCACCGCGCGCACATCCACGCCCAGCCCCAGCGCCGCCATCGACACCACCGTAAGCGCGGTCGCGATACGGCCGATCGGCGCGACCGCCGTCTCCGGCACCAGCCCGAAGGAACGGCAGGCGACCAGGATAAGGAAGCCGATGATGAACCACGGCACCAGCCGCCCGAAGGACAGGCCCGCGGCCGGACCGGCGCTTTCCGTTTCTCCCCGGCGCATCACCAGCGCCAGCACGAGGCAGACCGGGCCGAGCATCAGCACGCGCACCAGCTTCACCAGCGTCCCCATCTGCACCGCCGCCGCTCCCATCGGGGCGGCCGCCGCGAGCACCTGCGGCACGGCATAGACCGTCAGGCCGGCGAATGCGCCATAAGCCACCGTGCTCATGCCCAGCGCGATGCCGAGCAGGGGCAGCCCGATCACCACGCCCACGCCGAGCACGGCGGTGAAGGCGATGGCCGCGGCCACGTCATCCGGGTCCGCATCGATCACCGGCGCGACGGCGGCGATCGCGGAATTGCCGCAGATCGAATTGCCGCAGGCGATCAGCAGCGCCATCCGCACCGGCAGCCCCAGCAATCGCCCGACCGCGACGCCAGACAGGATCGTCACCGCGACGATGCACGCGATCCCGCCAAGCAGGGCCGGCCCGGCATGGAGGATCGTCGCCGCGCTCACCGACGCCCCGAGCAGCACCACCGCGATCTCCAGCAGATATTTCGCGCTGAACCCGATCCCCGGCCGCCAGCGCGCGTCGGGCGTCCACAGGCTCCGCACGAGCGTGCCGGCAAGGATCGCAAGCACGAGCGCCTCCACCCAGGCGCGGCCGAACAGCACGCGCTCGGCCCCCTCCAGCAGCCAGGCCGCCGCAGTCACCAACAGACACAGGATAAAGCCGGGCGCGACCCGTCTTGCATAATTCGCCATGGGCAGACCTTTCAGGCACCCAACTAGCGTCGTCGATTCAATCGAACCAACGCGATATTCTTGTCTTTCCGATCGTAAATCATGATAAGTTTTCCAGCATGACGCTGGAACAGCTCCGCATCTTCGTCGCCGTGGCCGAACGGGAGCATGTGACGAGCGCGGCGCGCGCGCTGAACGTCACGCAATCCGCCGCCTCGGCCGCTGTCGCCGCGCTGGAGGAGCGGCATGCGATCCGCCTGTTCGATCGCGTCGGGCGTGGCATCCGGCTCACCGAGGCGGGGCGCGCCTTTCTCGACGAGGCGCGCGGCGTGCTGGCGCGGGCGGCTTCGGCGGAATTGCTGCTGAAGGAGTTCGGCGGGCTGCGGCGCGGCACCCTGCGCGTCGTGGCGAGCCAGACGATCGCGGCTTATTGGCTGCCCGCCATCCTCGCCGCCTTTCACGATCTTTATCCCGGCATCGCGGTGAAGCTGTCGATCGGCAATACCGAGCAGGCCGCGAACCTGATCCGCGAGGGCGAGGCGGATATCGGCATCGTGGAGGGGCGCGTGGATGATCCGCTGCTTGCGCTCTGGCCGCTTGGGGAGGACCGGCTGGTGCTGATCGCCGCGCCCGGCGTCGCGCCGCAATCGATGGACGCCGCATGGCTGCAACAGGCGCGTTGGGTGATGCGTGAGCCGGGATCGGGCACGCGATCGACGCTGAACGAGGGGTTGCGCGCGCTGGGCGTCGATCCCGACGCGCTCGACGTCGCGCTGGTCCTGCCATCCAACGAGAGCGCGCGGACGGCGGTGGAGGTGGGCGCGGGGATCGCGGCGCTGTCCTCGCTGGTGGTGATGCCGGCGATCCGCGCCGGGCGGCTCAGCGCGCTGCCGATCGATCTCGGCCCGCGATCCTTCTTCGCGCTGCGGCACAAGGAGCGTTACCGCACCCGCGCCTCCGATGCCCTGCTGGACCTGATCGCGGAACTGAAGCCCTAGAAGATCCCGCCGCCCATCGCGAGGCGGAGGATAGCGATCAACAGCACGATCAGGTTGAAGTTGCGCCCGCTGTCGCTCGACGAGATCATCCCGAACAATGCGCCCACCGCAGCGATCGGCAGCGCCGCCCAGTTGAGCCAGCCGAACAGGGGCACGATGCCGGGGATCGCGAAGACCAACGCGACAAGGCCGATCAGGATCGAGATGATGTTGAACATGGCGGGAATATGTGCCTTCGCGCAGTGTATTGCAAGAGCAATACAGCAACAGGCCATCAACCCTTCCGCAAGGTTGATCGGGCATGTCTGGAGGTGATGACACGCATTCCCCTCTCCCTGTCTCTCGCCGTTGCGCTCGCCGCTTGCGGCGGCGGCGCGCCGGAGAAGCAGCCCGCCGTCCCCGCCAACGCCGCCGGCGCGCCGCAGGACCCGGCGCTCGCGAGCGCGCTGCGCGACCAGATCATGGTCGATCCTGCGCTGGTGCAGCAGGCCAACGCCGATGCCGTCCGCCCGCCGGCCCAGCCAGCGAGCGGCGCGCTTCCGCCCGACGACATCGCCGCGCGCGACGAACCGGCGGAGAAGGACAAGGTGCGCGCCGCGCCGCCCGCCGGCCGCTGCCCGCAATGCACCGCCGCGCGCCGCGCGCTGACCCTCGGCGCGCTCGCGGAGAGCCAGGGCTTCGCCGCGACCTGCGCGAGCAACGTCGCTTATTCGGCCGGCTGGGCCAACCGCCTGCCCGTCATCGCGCCGCTCTACCCCGATGCGCGCGTGATCGAGGCGGCGGGCGCGGACGGAAAAGGCTGCGCGCTCCGCATCGTGAATTTCGCGAGCAACGCCCCGATCCAGCGCCTGC
>JAYRJH010000185.1:0-6263 GCA_041906415.1 Sphingomonas sp.
GGGCGTTCTCCGTCTCCTCGATCATCCGCAGCACCGTCCGCTTATATGCCTCGGTCGCCGCGCCGGTTCCGCCGCCCCATGGGCGCGCGGGCGCGAGCCGCAGGGCGGCGAGCCGCGCCTCCGGCCGTCGCTCGAGCAGGTCGGAAGGCGCGCCGACCGCCACATCCGGCGGCCCCGCCGGGATCGGCCTGGTCGCCGCCAGCTCCCCGCGCAGCATCACCGGGGCCTGGCCGGTGAGCACCGCGATGCGGGCCACGTCGGCGTCGATCGCGGATTCGAGCGCCGGAATGGTCGCGGCGACGCGATCGCTCTCCGCCGCGACCTGAAGCGCGTCGCGGCTCGTCACGAGCTTCGCCTCCTCGCGGAAACGCGCGATCACCTCATCGTCCTGCCGCGCCGCCAGATGGGAACGTATATTCTCGATCTTCGCCTGACGCGCGCGCAGCATCACATAGCTGCGCGCGATCCCGGCTTCGGTCGCGATGCGTTCCTGTTCCAGAAGATAGCGGGCCTTGCCCTTCTTCCCCGCCGCCGGACCGTCCACGCGCGCTCGCTCGATCAGCGCATCGAGCTGCGGATCGTCGAAGCCGCGCCACCATTGCGCCAGATCGGCCGCCGCGATCGGCTGCGGCATGTTCCGCTCGCCGGAATAAATATCCGCCACGCCCAGTTGCGCGAGCGTCGGCGGGCGGCCACCGGACATGCCGCCGCAGCCGGACAGGCTCAGGATCGCGAAGGCGCACAACGCCGCTGTCTTAGTTGCGCCCATTCAAATCCCGATGCTTCCACTCAACGCACGCTGCGGACTTCTCAAACGATCCAGATGCGCGAACGATGCGGTTCTCCCGTGCCAAAGCTGAACAGCTTCTTCCGCGTGCCCGCCGAAAACTCAAGTGCGCCGGCCGGTCGCCCATGCTCCGTAGCGCGCGGGCCGGCCATGTCCAGACTTTGCGGGCAAATGCGAGGATCGGGAAAGGAAGAGCTACACCGGCGCGACAAGCCCGATCGTGTCGCCGGCGCGATCAGCCGCGACAGCGCAGATCCTCATGCAGCGCCAGCAACACGTCGACGATCGAAGGCGATCGCGCGCCGGTGCGGCCGCATCAATCCACGAAGGCGCGCTCGATCACATAATGGCCGGGATTGGCATTCGAGCCTTCGCGCAGGCCCGCCGCTTCCAGCAGCGCCGCCGTCTCGCGGATCATCGCCGTCGATCCGCACAGCATCACGCGGTCGATCTCCGGGTCGAAGACGCGCGGGCCGGCCACCGGGGGCGCGAACAGGCGTTCGTCGGCGATCAGATCGGTGATGCGCCCGGCGGTGTGAAACGGTTCGCGCGTGACGGTCGGCAGATAGTGAAGCTGGAGCAGGGCCTGATCGCCAATCAGCGGATCGCCCGCGAACTGCGCGGTGAGCGGATCGCGCCACGCAAGGTCGCTCACGCGGCGGACGCCGTGGACGACGATCACCTGACCGAACCGTTCATAGACCTCCGGATCGCGCGCGAGGCTGAGGAACGGCGCCAGGCCCGTGCCGGTGGAGAGCAGCCACAGCCGCCGCCCGCCCAGCAGGGCGTCGCATACCAATGTCCCTGTCGGCTTGCGACCGAGATAGAGCTGGTCGCCGTTCGCGATCCTTTGCAGCCGGCCGGTCAGGGGGCCGCCGGGCACCTTGATCGACAGGAACTCCAGTTCCTCCGCCCATGAAGGGCTGGCGATCGAATAGGCGCGCATCACCGGCTTGCCGCCGTCCTCGCCGGGCAGGCCGATCATCACGAACTCGCCGGAGCGGAAGCGGAAGCTTGCCGGGCGATCGACCGCGAAGCTGAAAAGATGCTCGTTCCAATGCTTCACCCAGCGCACGTCGACCGTCTGGAAGGCGGCGTTGCCGGGGATGAGCGCGGGCGCGCGGATATGCATGTTCACCGATCATGTTCCATGAAAGTGCCGTCGGAGAGGTGGATGGCGATCCATTCCACCGCGGTGGAGAGCGTCGCGGCGGCATCGTCCCGCACCAGGCTCGCGGCGATGCGCCGCACGCGGTCCGGCTGGCCCGCCAGCCCCGCGTCGAACAGGGCGAGCAGCCGCGCCTCATCCTCGCTGACCACTATCGCATGGCGACAGCCGAAGCGCAGCTTGCCGCGCGCGTCGCGATCCAGCGCCGCCATGGCGATGCCGAAATCTCGCACCGCCGGCCCGATGCCGCGATGCACGAAGCCCGCGGCGAGCGTCGCGCAGGCGCATCGCCCGCCCCGCGCGCTTTCCACCCAGGTCCGCATCGCCGCGAGCAGGAAGCGCTGCGGCTCGCCGAGTTCCGTGACGCCGCGATCGAGATAGCGATACATGGAC
Source organism: Sphingomonas sp. (assembly GCA_041906415.1). Taxonomy (GTDB): domain Bacteria; phylum Pseudomonadota; class Alphaproteobacteria; order Sphingomonadales; family Sphingomonadaceae; genus Sphingomonas. The sequence continues at coordinate 2,349 of JAYRJH010000185.1, forward strand.
GCCGCTCAGCGCCGCGTGACTTCGGCGACGATCGCGCGCCCGCACCGGATCGCGGCGGCCGTCCCGATCTTGCCGGCCTGGATATCGTCGGCCAGCCCCATCAGCCGCTCCGCGCCCGCCGATCCGGTTTCCGCGACTTCCGTGACCGCCACGCCCTTGCCGCGCGCGATCGCCTCGTCCCACGCGGCGCGGATCGCGGCCCAGTAATCCTTGCTCGCGGCCCAATAGGCGTCGGCCGCCGCGACATCGAAGCCGCTCGCCTTCACATAGGTGTTGAGCACCGATTCCTGAACGAAGGGCACGATCTTGCCGTTGCCGTTCGTGCCCGGCTCCGGCCCCATCTTGATATTGTCCTGCCAGTGGATCCAGCCCGTCGGCGTGGGCGAGTGGCGGTTGATCGCGAGATAGCGGTCATAGGGCGGGTTGCGCACCGCATCGCGCCGCGCGAGCGGACGCCATGTCCAGTTGCTGCGCCAGCGCCGGACGCCGCCCTCCTCCGTCCATTGGCCCCAGCCGCCGTAGCGCGGGGAATCATCGGTCTGCCACACGGTCTGGGACCAGCGACCGCCGCGCATCGCCTCCGGCACCGCCTCCAGATTCCAGCGGCCCTTGCCGGCATAGACCAGCACGTTTTCCGGCTCATAGGTCCAGTCCTGCCGCCAGTGCTTGATGACGAAGACCTTGCCCGTCTTGTTCTTCACCACGAGCAGGTGCTGGAGGACGATGTGGCGGCCCGTATCCTCGATCGCGCGCACCACTTCATGCCCGCCCGAGATGCTGGGGCTGATCGGCGTATAGTCGGTGCGCCACGGCGTCGTCTCGCGCATGTCGAACGTCACCTTGTAATCCCCGGTCATGGCAAGGATCGAGGCGCGATCGGCCTGGAAGGCGCGCGCCTCCGCCTCGGCTGTGCGCCTCTTCAGCGGTCCGTCGGCCAAAGCCGGAAGCGGCGCGGCAGTGGCGGCGAGCAAAGCGGAGAGCAGCAGGATCTTCTTCATATATCCCCCGGAAATCAGAAGCGGGCGGTGATCGAGGCGCTGACGTTGCGCCCCGGCTGGGTGTAGGCGTCGGTGACGGTGGAACTGGCGGCGAGGCCGCGCACGTCGCTCCACCACGCATATTTCGCGTCCAGGATGTTGAAGACGCCGACCCGCAGCGTCATCGCCTCGCCGACGCGAAGATAAGCGGTCGCGTCGAGGATGGTGAAGCCGCCGGGGCGATAGCAGGGCGCGTCATTGCAGATGGTGTGCGCGACACCGGCGTCGGTGAAAGTCGTGCGCCCCAGTTCCTTCTGCGCGGAATGGGTGGCGACGATCTGCCCGCCGAACAGGCCGCCCGGCGCGTCATAGCCGATGCCGATCACCAGCTTGAGCGGGTCGATCGTGGACAATGGCTCCCGCGCGCCGTCGGGATCGGTGACGGTGCCCCTGGCATAGCTGATCGCCATCCGGCCGGAGAGGCCGCTCGCCGCGCGCAGATCCAGCCGCCCCTCGATCCCCTCGATCTTCACGCGGTTCAGGTTGATGAACTGATAGACGATCGGGTCCGCCACCGTGCCGGTGCCGCCCACCTGCTGCTGGCTGATGAAATGGCGATAGCGCCCGGTGAAGCCCGTGACGCCCGCGCTCACCGGGCCGTCGGAGAGGCGCAGACCCCCTTCCCACGTCTCGCTGGTTTCGGGGCGCAGGCCGGGGTTGGGGATCGTCTTGTAGGCGAAGAACGGCGAGGTCGGATTCTCGAAGAACTGGTTCACCTGTGTCGGCGACGGTGCCTTGAAGCCCTGCGCGTAATTGGCGAACAGGCTGACGCCCCCGCCCAGCTTCACGATCCCGCCCACCTTGGGCGAAACACGCGAGCCGCTCTGCTTCGCCGCCGCGAACCCGGGGAGCAGCGCGTCCTTCCGCGGATTGAGGCTGTAATGATCGAAGCGCAGCACGGGGTAGAGCGTCGCCACCCCGCCGCCGATGCCGATCTCGTCGCCGATATAGACGCCCGCCAGCGTGAAGTCCGTCACCGGAAAGGCGCGCGTCGGGAACACGTCCGGCGCGGTCGGCGCGGTGCCGTCGCGCACGCCCTTCTGCCGCGTGACGCTGATGTCGCCGCCATAGACGAAGCGGTGGGTGAACGCGCCCGTCGTCGCGTCGCTGCGCAGCTCCGCGCTCGCCCCGAACACGCGATTGTCGAAGGTGTTGAGCCGCGTGCGGTCCAAGGCGGTATAGCGATCCTCCGCCGTGAACTGCCGGTCCTTCGCCTGCTGATACCAGAGCGCCACCTGCGCGGAGGCGAGCGCGCCGCTGCCGGCATAGCGCCAGTCGAGGCTCACGCGGTCCCGCAAGGTCTTGTCGCGCGCGGCGAGGCCGATCACGCTGGTGGGGGAAGCCGCCACCGGCGCGACGCCGCTCAGCACGTCGGTGCGCGCGTGATCGTCATAATGATCGAAGGTCAGGCGGAACCTGTGCGCATCGCTCGGCTGCCACACGATCTTGCCGAGCACGGCATTGGAGAAGGTGTCCTGCGGATTGGGCGCGGTGCGGGTGGAATTGGGCGCGTCGTTGGCGCCCATATTGTCCTGCTCGTGCCCGTCGCGGCGGGTGTAGGCGAGAAGCGCGGACCAGTCCCCGGCGCGCCCGGCGAGGATCGCCGTCTCGGAAAACTGCCGGTCGGCCGAATCATAGGCGACGCGGCCCATGCCGGCGATCGTCCTGCCGTCGCGCAGGAAATCGACCGGATCGCTGGTGATGAAGCTTACCGCGCCCGCCAGCCCGTCGCTGCCGTAGAGCGCGGAGGCCGGACCGCGCAATATCTCGACCGACTTCACCAGCCCGACATCGACATAATCGCCGCGCCCGGCCGATTGCGCGCCGAAGTCGAACCCGTCCGGCACGCGCACGCCATCCACCTGGATCAGCACGCGATTGCCCTCCAGCCCGCGAATGTTGAAGCCGGCGTTGCCGTCGCGCCCGGTCGCGCCCAGCGCCGCGCCGAAGCGGGTCGGCGCGCGCCGCACGCTCACCCCCGGCTCGAAGCGCACGAGATCCTTGATGTCGGAGACGAGCTGGTCCGCGATCTGCCGATCCGTGATCACGCTGACGGTGGCGGGCACCTCATCCACCTTCTGCGGCAGGCGCGTGGCGGTGACGGTGACGGTGCCGCGCGGATCGACCGGCACGAGCGGATCGCCGTCCTGCGCGAAGGCGGGCGCGGGCAGAAGCGCCGCGCAGAAAGCGCAAGCGGACACGCTGCCCAGCGCGCGCGGGCGGCGGACAAGAGAGTGGAAAACGGTCGACATTGATCCCCCGACACAGACGCTATTGCGAATCGTTATCTATTTTGAGTGCTAGATGCGCGCATAGGGGAGGTCAAGGATAGTTTTGCGAATGGTTCTCAATTTCAGCGGAGCACGAATGCCGTGCCCGATTCAAGCAGGGGCGGCCGGAAATCTCAGGAGGCGAACGAGCCGGTCGCGAGGTCGCGCCGCCGCGCGTTCCGGGGGCGCATCAAGTGCCATGCGAGCAGCACCGGCCAGCAACGCCATGCGGATCAGGATGCCGGTCGGCCGCTCCCGCGCCGGCGATGCGGTGCGGCAGCCGCCGGCTCATCGTCGCGAAACCCTTCGCGCCCATGGCGGAGATCGGCTCAAGACGACAGACCGGTAAGTCCACGCGGGCGCGATACCGGACCGATCGGGCGGCAATCACTGAGGCTATCCTGAAGGGCGCAGCGGTCACGGACGAGCGCCGGGTCGGGCGCCGGCTTCAACGGATCCGATCAGCGGGATGGTGCCCAGGGGCGGGATCGAACCACCGACACTGCGATTTTCAGTCGCATGCTCTACCAACTGAGCTACCTGGGCATACCAGCGAACCGCCGGAGCCGCGCTCTCTAGTGACGGTCTTCGTCGCTGTCCAGCCCATT
>JAYRJH010000186.1:0-6204 GCA_041906415.1 Sphingomonas sp.
GTGACCGATGGAGCCGCGTCCGAGAAGGTCGAACAACAACGCCAGGGCATGGCTCGCAACGACGCGGTTGACGAACAGCGACTGGCGTTCGAGCGCTTCGGCGACCGAGCAGGAAGGGGCATCGTCGTCGGGCAGGTTTTCGTCGGCGAGTTCGGGGAAATATTCAAGCACGGTCGGCAGGCGATGGCGGTGCTTGTTGGAACAGTGCTCCGGGGAGCCTATGAGATATTGCCCGTCGCTCGCGCGATTGCCGAGATCCATCCAATAGGCGGGAACGGTCCCGCATTCGGCGAGCGCGGCACCGATCGCGCGGCGGGCCGATGCCGTGTCGACACAGGTGATGACGATGTCGGCGCCATCCATACTAATGGCTTCAGGGGCGCGGCCGTGCACTGCCTGCCAGGCCAGGCCGTGTGCGAGGTTGATCCGTTCGGTGAGCGTGCGGGCCTTGGAACTGCCGACGTCGCCCCGGTAATATGGCTGCCTGCCGAGATTGGCTTCGGTCACGATGTCGTCGTCAATCACGACGACATGCAGCGATCGCGAGGAGATCGCGCGCAGCGCGGTGTCGAGCGAGGCGAGTCCCATCAGCATCTGCCCGCCGTTTCCGCCGCAACCGACCAGCAGGATGTTGATCGTGCGATTATCGAACCCGGCGGGCAGATAATGACGATCCGTGAGGTCAGTCGGCATGACGGTCTCCTGAAAACGGGCTCCGTGGTAACGGCAGGAACATGCCGTCGGCGCAAAGGCGCGCGAGCATCGCCGGACCACAGGGATCGTCGAGCCGGCCGACGACGATCGCGATCTTCGTCGCATGGGCGTCATCGGCATCGTCGGTGGTGCTGAAGAAGGCGGGACCGACCCCGTGGCTGTGAAAATCGCAGACAACATGCCAATCGGGCTGCGGAATCGGCGTGCGATAGACGAGGCGCGAGGGTGTGGCTTCGTCGATGACAGGAAGGTCCACCGCGAATTCCCGGGTCGCTTCGTTCCAGAGGACGAACGCCGCGGCTTCATTGGGCAAGGCTGCGCGAAAATGATCGAGAATATGATCGAGATGCTCGCGTGGAATGAGCCCGCAGCGCAGTTCGGCGCGACAGGCGCCCGTGCTGCCATAGGGCATATGGAGGGAAAGCGGCGGCGTGATCGGGAAATCCAGTTCCAGCCAGGGCCGGCGCAGGATGAGCATGACGCCGTCTATCCCGATCGCAAGGCCGCGTCCGGCGCGGGCGGCGCGCAGCATAGCGAGGGCGGGCGAGCGTCCCTGTGGCGGGACCGGATAACAGGGCACGGCGGCAAGGACCGCGGCCGCAGTGGGATCGTCAGCAAGCACGGTCATTGGTTCGCCCCTCTCGCAAGGAGCTTTCCGAGAGTCATCTGATCGGTCCGGGTTGCTCGCCGGGAGGCCTGTCGTGTCCGACCGGGATCGAATGGCCTGAGACGCCTGACCGGAAAGCGCTTCGCCTTGCGCGCGGCGAGGTCGTCCCAGAGCCGAACCAGACCACCTTTGCCTGTGATGGTCAGTTCCTGTCCGGGATTGGGGTGGGTGGACCAGCTATCGAACACCCCGCGCTCGAATTCCGGGATGGAGGCTGTCGTCAGCGTTTTTGGCTTCGGAATGTTGCCCCAGCAAAGTTGCCCGTCGAGATAGACATTGAGCACCGGCGAGTGCAGCACCGGGGTATCGATGCCGGGGCGTTCGTTTGCCGGCAAGGCGTAAACGCCGAACCCCGATCGGGTCGCGATGAACAGATGCGGCGGATACGGGACCGGCATAGTGGTTCGCGCGGCGAGCACCTGCAGGCCGGCGGGCGGATCCGTGAGAGCGAAATAGGCCGGGCGAACCTGGGTCGGGATCCACCATGCGAGCATGTCGGGATGAGCGACCAGCACATTGTCAGGCAGGAATTCGGGAAGAACGGTCCGGCCCAGGGCCTCGGTCCATTGACGCAGATGCGCGCGCGACAGCGATGTGCCCGCGCCGATGATCGGCTTTCCCTCATCGTCATGCTCGATCGCATGGATGCTGGCGAATGCGGCGGCGCCCGCGCGAGCGGTGGCATAGGGACTGGCGTTGCGGATCGGCTGGCTGCGGTAAAGGAGAATGGCGTTGGTCAGCGCGAGGCCGCCGGCGGTCGCTTCGAACTGGGTGCGGTGGTCGGACATAAGGAACCTCAAAGGTTGGCTGGATCGAGCTGGATCAGGTCCTGCGCGGCGAGCAGGAACCGCGCGCCGACACGCAAGGACGCGAACCAGTCGTCGATCGGGACTGAATCTGGCAAAGGGCAGAAGCCGGCGATGTCCATGAAGCCGTATTCCATCCCGTGGCGTCCGACGTCATCGACCTCGCGTGCGAACTGCTCGACCGGAACGAGCGTCAGCGGGGGCAATGTCGAGCATTCCTCGATGCCGGGGAGATACTCTTGGGCAATCTCGATATCGAATTGCCAGGCGCTGCGCTCCGGTCGGAGTTTCCCGAGAGCGGCGTACGCCTTGCGGAGTTCCTCCAGTTTCCGGTGTAAGCCGTTCGGAAGTTCCGCCGATGCCCCCGCGTTTGCCGCGATCATCCAATCGGGCCGGCGAGACTCCATGTTGGATGGCAGAGTGAGTTCCTCGATATCGTCAGGATCCATGCCCTGATATTCGACGATCCACTGCCGCGCGGTTTCATCATCGGTCGCGCCGTCCCAATAGTACATAGAGATTTCATCGAAGAGGTCCTGGTAGCCGAAGATCGGAAGGGCGCGGCCCAGCATATCGTCGAGGGCCTTGTAGGCTGCGGCGCGCCAGGGAATGGGCGCATCGCTGTCTTCGATCCATCCGAGGTCGAGTTGCCCCATGCTGTCGCAGATCACCGCGATAGCCGGCGGATAACCTTCGTTCCCGTGAAGAACCGCGACCCTGAAGTCCGCGAATTCGACGGAGCCCAGAATGTCGAGCACCGCCTTGTCGAACAGTCGTTCGATGCGCTGGCGCGCCTGGTCGCGAGTATAGCGTTTAGCCGTCGTTTCCCGAGACGTGGCCCAGCGGCCTATCAGCTTGTGATGGGACGCCAGTGGAGCATCGAAGAGGGCGGGAATGTCGCCGGACAGTGCAACGGCCCGCCCCGCGAGGTCAGCCAAGGGGTGGAAGGCGCAGGCCCGGTGGCGGCGGGAGCGGCCTGGGAGCCTTGCTCCCGCCGTCCCCGGACGCGAGAAGGATGCACGCGTGGAGCGCCTGGGTTTGCTCGCTGCAGATTGGCTGGGTGAATTCGGATGTGTCGCCATTGCCGGGCTCGATCCATTCGATGAGCGTTTTACGAACTGCGGACGGGATCGCCGCGCTGCTGCCGCGCGCCACGGTCAGCCCTTGGTGCCGACGGCGCGCCGGTATTCGGTGACGTGAGCGCCGCCCGACACGCCGGCGTCGACCATCTCGGCGTTGAGAACCGCGGGGTAGAGCGTGGCATGGTAGGCACGCAGACCGTCGGGATCGTTGGCGAGATGCGGCGGAACCGGAAGGTCGATGCCGTCATAGCGGTACGCGCGGGTGAGATGGTTGATCTGCATGAGGTAAAACTCCCGGCTTGGGTCGTGGCGAGATTTGAGCGGAGTCCGGTCAGAACAAGGTGGCGGGTTGGTCCGGTTTGGCGTCGACCGGCGGGGTGACCGCGTGCTGGAGCTTCGGAGGACTCACAGGCACCGTCGTCTTTGCTGTCGCGGCCTTCGTGGCGGCCTTGGCCTTCGCGGCCTCCGCTGCGGCGATCCTTGCGTCCTCGGCCGCCTGGCGCTGATCGGCGATCTGGTCGGCAAGGGTCTTGCGCGTAGCGATGAGCTGGCCGAGTGCGCCGTCCGATCCACGGCCAAGTTCCGCATCGATCTCCACGGCGGTTGCGGTGATCGAGATCGGGCGGGTCTCGGCGGATTCGAGACCGTGCTTCGCGCCTTCCGCCTTGCGGGGAATGACGGTCAGCGTGACGGTATCGTCGGGGCCGGCGACAAGATCGAAACCGAGCGAATAGTTGGCGAGAAGCGGCAGCAGGTTGGCAATCAACATGGGCGTTGGTCCTTGTCTGGAAGGGTGAGGGTGTCGGTCAGGCGGCGATTTGCGAGATGGGAGCGTCGGCCGGCTGGGCAGCACGATCCGGGGGCGGTCCATAGGCGCCATCGAGCGTCATGCAGCCCGGCAGACGTCCCGCCCAATCGAACCCGATGCGATTGAGCATGCTGGTGACAAGCTCGGTCTTTTTCGATGCGAGCAGCTTGGCGAACCGTTTCTCGCCGACATGCGCGATCAGGCCGCATTCCTGGGCGATGAACTTGAGCTCTTCCTTTGTGTAGCGCTCGAGAAAGGTCTGATCGACCTGCCACGTCTCGCGCAAGTCGACCTCGAACACTCTCGCAAGGTCCGCGACATGATCGAAGCTGAGCACATCCTTGGCGTAAGCGCCGCCGATGACGGCCAGCACATTGGCGGCCCGCGCATCGGCAAGCGCCCGGATTTCCGCGATCTTGCCCTTGAAGTCGAGGTCCGGGAACGAGGCGCCGACGAGGATGCCAGCGCGGGACGTCAGCGTGTCGGGCTTGATCTGCGAAAGCGTGCCCGACATCGCCGCCACAAGGATCGTGGTCCGGGCGTGGACAGCATTGCCCGCGAGCGCACGGGCAAGCGCGGTTCGCCATGTCGCCTCGCGAAGCTCGGCGGTTCGGGTCGCGATCGACCTGGCCGTGACGGTCGGCTTATGCGCCGTCGACGCGGCCGGCACGGTCTCGGCAGTGCGTGGCGGGGGAGGCTCGCGGTTTTCGACAGCACTGGATGATATGGCGCCGCGTTCCGGCTGCGGCTGGAGATCCATCGATGGCGCGGGTTCGACGGTGACATCGTCCTGCGCATCAGCGTCGGCATCATCGGCAGCAGGAGGCATCGCTCTCCTGGCCGCCTTCGCGGCGCGCTCCTTTTCCTCGAAACGGATCACCTCGGCGGCTTCGGTCTTGAGCTTGAAGCATCCCGGATTGGTGCAATGGCCATCATCGACATGGGTTTCGAAAAGGACTTGCTGCGCCGCCGAGTTGAACGGACAGGTGGCGCACTCGGTCTTGTCGAAACAGGCGCTCGCGAGGCTATGCGTGATGCGCATCAGTTCCTTGCGCGTATCGTTCACGTCAAGATTCAGGCGCAGGATCGTGTCGAGGGCCGTGTCCTGCTTGTCCTTGGGGATGACGGCGAGCAGTTCGGCGTGACCAACCTTGATCCGGCGCTCATCGAGGGCGGTCTTAGCGGCGTCGGTGAGTTCAGCGAGCGCCAGGCGGCGATCAAGCTTGGCGCGGGACCAGGCCAGTCGCCGTGCGGCCTCGGCGCGGTCGCCGTTGCATGCCGCGAGGTAGCGGACGGCGGCATCGGCCTGCTCGGTCTCCGACGGATCGTCACGGTCGTCATTCTCGGCGATCGCGGCATCGAGCGCTTCCTGGTCCGTCATCACGCGGATGATGACCGGCACTTCGCCGTCGAGCCCATAGACTTCCAGCCCTGCCCTGTACCGGCGCTCGCCGGCGACGATGGCATAGACGTCGTCCTTCGGCCGGAGCAATATGGGCTGGAGTATGCCGCGCTGCCGGATGGAAGCCACCATCTCCTCGTGCTTCTTCCGGTCGAAATACCGGCGGGGATTGTCGCCCTTCACGATACTGGCGAGCGGCAGCGTGGAGGGATAGCTCGGTTGTAGCGAGGTCAAGGCTCGTCTCCTGTGTGGATTGTAGCAGGCTCGCGTTCAGGGTTGGCTGGACGCCCATGCCGCTGCGCGTGTCGGAATGTGCGGGACGCGGCTGATCATCAGTCTGCATTCCGCAACCATCTCCCTCCCCCTTCCCCTCGCCCGGTAGAGGTCGTTCCAGTCATTGAAGCCCGGCGGTGGAGGCAGCGGCTCGATCGACCGGCCGTCTCGCGCATGCGCCTGTTTCGCCCGCGCCGCGCCGCGCCGACCGGAAAGGTCGTTGTCGTGAAGGAGGAAGAGGCGTTCGACCCGCTCAGGCACAGTGACCAGGGGGAAGCGGTCGGCACCAAGCGCGGCCCAGACAGGGATGCCGAGCAGCAAATGAGCGGACCAGGCGGTCTCCCAGCCCTCAGCCAGCCCCAGCACATCGGTGGCGGCCCCGAAACGGACGGTGCCACCGTGCGGGCGACCCAGCAGCAGTTTGGGCGGATCGAGATCAGTGGCCGGCAATC
>JAYRJH010000187.1:0-6193 GCA_041906415.1 Sphingomonas sp.
CCGCCGTCGCGGTCGTGGTGGTGGTCAGCGCTCACCCGGCGGCGGGCAGGGACAACGCGACAGCGGCAACCGGATAGACAGCCGCGCGCGCGGCAATGCCGCCCAGCTTCTTGAAAAATACAAGAACATGGCGCGTGACGCGCAGCTTTCGGGCGATCGCGTCAACACCGAATATTATCTCCAGTTCGCGGACCATTATTTCCGCGTGCTCGCCGATCAGCGCGGCCGCTTCGAGGAGCAGAACCAGAGCCGCCGTCCGCGCGACGATTTCGACGCCGACGATGATTTCGGCGACGAGGGCGAAACCCTCCGCGCCGAGGAGCAGCAGCCGCGCGGCGAGGACAATCGCCGCGAGGATCGCAACGGCGGCCGCGATCGCCGCTTCAACCGCCGCGACGAGCAGCGCGGGCTGGAAGGCGAGCAGGCGGCCGAAGAGGCTCCCGCCGCCCCCGCCCCGGAAGCCTTGGCGGAAACGGCGGAGGAAGCTCCCCGCCCGCGCCGCGGTCGTCCGCGCCGCGTGCCGGAAGCGGAAGCCGGCACGGCGGCGATCGACGCGGATCGCCTTCCCCCTTCGCTTGGCGTGGTGCCGCCGGAGGGCGTGATCGCGAGCGAGGGCGAGCCGATCGAGGCTCCCCGGCCCCGCACGCGCCGCCGCCGCACGGCCGATGCGGAAGCCAGCGCGAACTGATCGCGCGGCTCAGCCCGGCAACAGAAAAGGGCCGGCTTCCCGTTGCGGAGGCCGGCCCTTTCTCTTTCATTCAGCGCCCCGGCACGGGGCCGGGCGTCATTCCTCGAACTCGTCCACCGCTTCGTCATGTCCGGTGCCGGAACTGAGGAACGCCAGCCCCATCAGCGCGCCGGCCATCAGCACAGTGCCGAGCACGCCGCCGATCGTCGCCAGCGTCGCCACCCAGCCCAGCGGGCCGTAGACGCGGGTCAGCACCCAGACGGAAACCAGCGCGGCGACCACGCCGATCGCTGCTACCATGCCCAGGATGCGCCGGAAACGCCGCCAGGCGAAGCTGGCGTAGGCGGGGTCGTCGAGTCCGGGCGGCCTGTCGTTCATCCTTTGCCATTAGCGCGGAAAAGTGAGACGCTGCCACCCCAAGCGGCAAAGGAGAGGCAAGATGACGATCGCGGCGATCCTGGGCAACAAGGGCGGCGACGTGATCCACGTCACCCCCTCGCATAATGTGGCGGAAGCGATCGCCCTGCTGGCGCGGCACCGGATCGGAGCGCTGCCGGTGATCGACGGCGGCAAGGTGGTCGGCGTCTTTTCCGAGCGCGACGTGATCCACGGGCTGGCGGACGGCGACACCTCGACGCTCCAGCGCTCGGTCGCCGATGCGATGACCGCGCCCGCCCTCACCGTCGAGCCGAACGAGAATGTTCTGGGCGCGCTCTCGCTGATGACGCGGCGGCGCATCCGGCACCTGCCGGTGGTGGAGAACGGGCGGGTGATCGGCATCGTCTCGATCGGCGATCTGGTGAAATACCGGATCGAAAGGATCGAGGCCGACGCCGCCGCGATGCGGGATTATATCCAGCAGGCCTGAGGAGTCTGGAAGGATTCCACTTCGCTGTATCCGGAGCGGCGCCAGCCCTCTCCCCCGCGCCGCTTCCACGCAAGTGGATCAAATTCCTGCGGCGAACAGCCATGAGCGCAGCGCGCTCGCGAGATTGGGCGGATCGGGTTGCGCGATGCGCAGCGCATCGACCTGCGCGACCAATGCGCTGAGCGGCAGGCCGCGCGCCGCCGCCGCCTGCTCCAGCGCCTGCCAGAACAGCGGCTCCAGGCTGATCGAGGTCTGATGCCCCGCGATCGTCATCGAGCGCTTGACCGGCCCGATGAAGCCGCCCGGCGGCGCCTCGATCACGGCGTGTCGAACAACGCCGCGAGCTGCTCGATGATCGTGCCGCCCAGCTGGTCCACATCCATGATCGTCACCGCGCGGCTGTAATAGCGCGTCACGTCATGCCCGATGCCGATCGCGGCCAGCTCCACCGGCGAGCGCTTCTCGATCCAGTCGATCACCTGCCGCAGGTGCCGCTCCAGATAGGAGCCGGAATTGACGCTGAGCGTCGAATCGTCGACCGGCGCGCCGTCCGAGATCACCATCATGATGCGCCGCTCCTCCGGCCGCGCCATCAGCCGCGCGTGCGCCCACAGCAGGGCCTCGCCGTCGATATTCTCCTTGAGCAGCCCCTCGCGCATCATCAGGCCTAGCGAGGTGCGCGCACGCCGCCACGGCTCGTCGGCCTTCTTGTAGACGATGTGGCGGATATCGTTGAGCCGCCCCGGCTGCGGCGGGCGGCCGGCCGCGAGCCATGTTTCGCGGCTTTGCCCGCCCTTCCATGCGCGGGTCGTGAAGCCCAGGATCTCCGTCTTCACCCCGCAGCGCTCCAGCGTGCGCGCGAGGATGTCGGCGGAGATCGCCGCGATCGAGATCGGCCGCCCGCGCATCGATCCCGAATTGTCGATCAGCAGCGTCACCACCGTGTCGCGGAATTCGGTGTCACGTTCGATCTTGTATGAAAGCGACATGTCCGGGCTGACCACGACGCGCGCCAGACGCGCGGCGTCGAGCAGCCCTTCCTCCTGATCGAAATCCCACGAGCGGCTCTGCTGCGCCATCAACCGGCGCTGGAGCCGGTTGGCGAGCTTCGACACCACCGATTGCAGGTGGACGAGCTGCTGGTCGAGATAGGCGCGCAGGCGCACCAGCTCGTCCGCGTCGCACAGGTCGGTGGCGGCGATCACCTCGTCGAAATCGGTGGTCCACATGCGATAGTCGAATTGCGGGGAAAGATCGGAGAAGGGCCGGTTGGGGCGCACCGGCTGCATCCCCTCCTCGCCCTCGTCGCCCGGCTCGCCGTCCATGTCCTGAACGTCGTCGCCCATTTCCTGGCCCTCGCCGTCCTCATTCTCCGCGTCGCGCTGCTCGCCGCGCGATTCGACCTGCGCCTCGCCCTGCCCGCTCTCGCCTTCCTCCTGATCGCCCTTCTCGTCGTTCTCCTGCTCGTCCGCGCCCTGATCCTCGCTCTCGCTGTCCTCGCTGTCCTCGGGCAGTTCCTCGCCCTGCGTCAGCTCGAGGTCCTCGAGCAGCTTCTTCGCGAGGCTCTGGAAGGCGCGCTGGTCGTCGAGCGCGAGCATCAGCGAATCGAGGTCCGCGCCCGCCTTGTCGTCGATCCATTCGCGCACCAATGCGAGGCCGGGCTGGGCGATCGCGGGAGCCTCGCGCCCCGTCAGCCGCTCGCGCACGATCAGGCCGAGCGCGGTGGAGAGCGGCACCTCCTCGCGCGTGCGGGCGCGGGTGATCGGGTCCGAGCGCAGCTTCACGTCGAGCGCGGTCGCCAGATTGTCCGCGATGCCGGCATAGCCCCGGCTGCCGAGCGCCTCGATCCGCGCCGTCTCCACCGAGTCGAACACGGCGCGCGCCACCGCCTCATGCGGCGCGGCGCGGGCGTGGAGTGCTGCATCGTGCAGCTTCAGCCGCAGCGCGAAGCCGTCCGCGAAGCCGCGCGCCTCCGCCACCTGATCGGCGGGCAGCGAGCGCGCGGGCATCGGCACCTTGAGATGCTTGCCCGATTGCGCCGGCGCGTCGGCGGTGAAGGCCAGCTCCACCTCCGGCTCGTCGGACAGCGCGCGGGCCGTGCCGCCGAGCACGTCCTTGAACAGATCGAGCGGAGTGCGTTCGGCCATCAGTTGCCACCCGTCGCGGTTGATGACACGCTCAGCATATGGAGCGGCGTTTCCTGATCGTCTGCCCGACATGCGGCCACAGCGGCCGGGCGGATCGCCGGCCGCCCGAAAAGCGCGCGTGGCGATGCAGCGCATGCGGCGGCGACGGGGTGGAGGCGAGCGAACGCGCCTGCCACGAATGCGGCATGCTGATCCCGGCGAAGCGCCTTGCGGTCATGCCGGAAACCAACCTGTGCGTCGCCTGTGCCGGCCATCACGCTTTCTCCGCCGCGACCTTCTCCGAACCGGCCGGCACGCGCGCGGACTTCGTGCGCGATCGCCAGGGCTGGATTCGCTAGGCCCACGCCTTTCGCCCTAAGCCTTGCCCACCACGCTTTCGGGCAGGTCCTTGCCGAACACGCGCTGGTAATATTCGGCCACCAGCGGCCGCTCCGCCTCGTCGCACTTGTTGAGGAACGACAGGCGGAAGGCGAAACCGACATCCTTGAAGATCAGCGCGTTCTGCGCCCAGGTGATGACGGTGCGCGGGCTCATCACGGTGGAGATGTCGCCGTTGATGAAGCCCTTGCGCGTCAGGTCCGCCACGCGGACCATGTTGTCCACCACCTTCTTGCCTTCCGGCTTGTCATATTCGCCGGACTTGGCGAGCACGATCTGCGCCTCCGTCGCCGCTGGCAGATAGTTCAGCGTGACGACGATGTTCCAGCGGTCCATCTGGCCCTGGTTGATCTGCTGCGTGCCGTGATAGAGGCCGCTCGTGTCGCCCAGCCCGACGGTGTTCGCGGTGGCGAACAGGCGGAAATAGGGATTGGGGCGGATCACGCGATTCTGGTCGAGCAGGGTGAGCTTGCCCTCCGTCTCCAGCACGCGCTGGATCACGAACATCACGTCCGGGCGGCCGGCGTCATATTCGTCGAACACCAGCGCGGTCGGCGTCTGGAGCGCCCAGGGCAGCAGGCCCTCGCGGAACTCCGTCACCTGCTGGCCGTCGCGCAGCACGATGGCGTCGCGGCCGACGAGGTCGATGCGGCTGATATGCGCGTCGAGGTTGATGCGGATGCACGGCCATTTGAGGCGCGCCGCCACCTGCTCGATATGGCTGGACTTGCCGGTGCCGTGATAGCCCTGCACCATCACGCGCCGATTGTGGGCGAAGCCGGCGAGGATCGCGAGCGTGGTGTCGGGATCGAACACATAGGCCGGATCGAGATCGGGCACGCGCTCGTCCGCCTCGCTGAAAGCGGGACATTCCATGTCGACATCGATCCCGAACATCTCGCGGACGCTGACCATCTTGTCGGGCGCGTCGAGGATCGTCGTCTCGCGGCTGTCGGGCTGGGTGTTCGGAATATCGGTCATGCGCGCCTCGCGAAGTAACGGCATTGCCTTAAGCGCGCTTACGGCGATTGTTCAACCTCTGCCTTGGCCGGCAGCGCGAACAATTCGATGAAGGCGCGCGCCACGTCGCGATTCCCGGCAAAGGCCAGCGCGCCTTGCGCCTCCGCCTCCTCGATCGGCTGCCTGCCGTAGACGATGTTCGCCAGCGCGCGCGCGGTGGTGGTGAAATGCGCGTCCGTCTCGCCCTCGCCGCGCACGATCGGCAGGTCGCCGTCCGCCAGCCGCGCGACGAAGGATTCCGCGCCGAAGGCGAAGCCGATCGTCATCGCCGGGGCGGCGCGCGCCTTTTCCATGTCGATCATCGTGCGCAGCGACAGCATCATCGAGGCGGGCGACAGCGGCAGCGTCCGGTCATGATCCGGCGAGCGGGCCGCCCAGGCGCCGAGCGCCTTGATCGGCGCCTCCGCCTCATAGCCCCAGGGGGTCAACTCATAGACCTGCACATTGGCCGGCGGCGGCAGCCTGCGGCGCGTGAGGACATGGGAATGTTCCAGCCCCTCCAGCCGCTGCGTCAGCACATTGGCGCTGATGCCGCCCAGCGCCGCCTTCAGCTCGCCGAAGCGGCGCGGGCCGAACATCAGCTCCCGCACGATCAGCAGCGCCCAGCGCTCGCCCACCAGTTCCATCGCCAGCGCGGTGCCGCAGGCGTCGTCATACCAGCGCTTCGTCGCTGTCTCGCTTCCTTTGGTCACTTTTAATAACTTCATGGTTGCTTTTTCTAACTTATACGCGCACCCATCGCAAGCAACGATTCGAAATCAGGAGAGATTCCAATGGCGAAGATGATCTTCGTGAACCTGCCCGTGGCCGATGTCGCGAAGGCGACCGCTTTCTACGAAGCAATCGGGATGACGCGGAACCCGACCTTCTCGAACGAGCATGCGTCGGCGATGGAATGGTCCGACACGATCGCGTTCATGCTGCTCGACCATTCCTTCTATTCCACCTTCACGGACAAGAAGATCATCGACGCGCGGACGAACAGCGGCGCGCTGATCGCTTTGTCGTTCGACAGCCGCGACGCGGTCGACGCCATCACGGAAGCGGCGATCGCCGCCGGCGGGCGGGAGCTGCACGACCCGGAGAACGAGC
>JAYRJH010000188.1:0-4732 GCA_041906415.1 Sphingomonas sp.
CGACGACAGCGCCGGCGCGGACGCCTTCCGCGCGGCGCTCGCCGACCTGTGCCGCCAGCTCGCGATGCTGGTGGTGCGTGACGGCGAGGGCGCGCAAAAGCTGATCGAGATCACGGTCGAGGGTGCCGAGAGCGACGCCAGCGCGCATCGCATCGCCATGTCGATCGCCAACTCCCCGCTGGTCAAGACCGCGATCGCGGGCGAGGACGCCAATTGGGGCCGCGTGGTGATGGCGGTCGGCAAGGCGGGCGAGCCGGCCGAGCGGGACAGGCTCGCGATCCGCTTCGGCGCGACGCAGGTGGCGCGCGAGGGCCTTGCGGTCGAGGGTTATGACGAAGCGCCCGTCGCCGCGCATCTGAAGGGGCGCGAGGTGGAGATCGGCGTCGATCTCGGCCTGGGCGACGGCCGCGCGACCGTGTGGACCTGCGACCTTACCCACGGCTATATCTCGATCAACGCCGATTATCGGAGCTGACATGCTGCGCATCTGGGGCAGGCTCAATTCGCATAACGTGAAGAAGGTGGTTTGGGCGGCGGAGGAACTCGCCCTCCCATATGAGCGGATCGATGTGGGCGGAGCGTTCGGGATGGACGCGGCCTATATCGCGAAGAACCCCAACCGCCTGATCCCCACGATCGAGGACGGCGATTTCGTGCTGTGGGAATCGAACGCGATCCTGCGTTATCTCTCCGACACGCATCCCGAAGCCGGTTTGTGGCCGGAAACGCCACGCGCCCGCGCGCTGGCCGATCGCTGGATGGACTGGCAGTTCCTTTACGGGGAAGCCCAGCGCGACGCCTTCGTCAATCTGGTGCGCAAGACGCCGGAGGAACGCGACATGGCGGCGGTGGAACGCTCAGCCGTCGCCTGTGCGAAGCAGGTCGCGATCCTCGATCGCGCGCTGGCGGAGCGGCCGTGGCTGTCCGGCGAACGCTTCGGCGTGGGCGATATCCCGATGGGCGTCTATATCCACACCTGGTTCACGCTGCCGATCGCCCGACCGGAAGTTCCGCACGTCGCCGACTGGTATCGCCGGCTGCGGGATCGCCCGGGCTATGCGGCCAACGTGATGATCCCGCTGAGCTGACGTTTACGCCAGTTCACCTTCCAGCCACGCCTTGATCCGCCCCTTCGGCTCCGCGCCGACCTTGGTCGCGGCGGGCGCGCCGCCCTTGAACAGGATCATCGTGGGGATGCCGCGCACGCCGTAGCGGCCGGGGGCGTCGGGATTTTCGTCGATATTGATCTTGGCGATCGTCACCTGCTCGCCAAGCTCGTCCGAGATTTCCTCGAGGCTCGGGCCGATCATCTTGCAGGGGCCGCACCATTCCGCCCAGAAATCGACCAGCACCGGCTTGTCGGATTGCAGCACGTCGGCCTGAAAGCTAGCGTCCGTGATCTTCTTCGTCGCCATTCGGGAATCTCCTTTGGCGCTAAGGTAGGACGGCCGGGGCCGATGCTCAACGCCTAGCTTTGCTCCTGCACGCGATAGCCGGGCTTGTGCGCAGCGAGCAGATCGGGTGCTAGCGGCAGCAGGATCGGACCGGCGGTGTAGAGCAAGGCCGCTTCGATCGCGCGGCCGGGGAAGATCACCGCCAGCGCCGCGGCATAGGCCGCCATCTGGCCCAGATGATAGGAGGGCACCTCGCCAGCGTCGCGCGGGGCCTGTCGGCCGGTCTTGAAATCCACCACGCGCACCTCGGTTTCCGTCACCAGCAGACGATCCACCGTGCCCGCCACGACGATACCGTCCGGCAGCGCATCGGGGCCGAACAGGTCGGCATAGGCCGGATCCTCGATCACGCGCAGCGCGTCGGCGGCGATCTCCGCGCGCGCCTGCGCATCAGCGACTTGCCCCACTTCCGCCAGCCAGCGGTCGGCGGCGCGGGCGCGCTTGTCGGGAGGGACGGCGGGGAGCCGCTCGAACAGGGCATGGATCAGCCGCCCGCGTTCGGCAGCGGCGCGCATCGCGGGCGTGGGCGGTGGGTCCGCCACCATATCCTCTCCCAATGACGAGGGCGCGAGCGGACGCGGCGGGCGCGGATCCTGCGGCGCGGGGCGGCGCGCCCATTCGGGCAGCGGAACCGCCTCGGCCGATACCTCGCGCGCGGCGGCGCGCGGCTTCGCGGCGGTGGCGGGCGCGATGCCGGTGAAGGTTCCCGCCGCGCCCAGTGTCGCGAACGTATCGGCGGAGAGGCCGTACCAGCTCTCCGGCGGCGGCACGCCCTCCCATTTCCGGCTGAGCGAGCCGGCAATCACCAGCCGCTCCTCCGCGCGTGTCGCGGCGACGTAGAACAGCCGCCAATGTTCCTGCCGCTCCCTCAGGTCCGCCGCCGCTACCTCATCGTCGATCGTCCCCGCGCGTTCCTCCTTGCGAGGGCGGAACACGGGGAGCGGCGCGACACCCTCCGGCGGTGTCCACATCAGGGCCGAGCGCATCGCGGCATCGGGATCGGCGGTGGCATCGGCGAGGATCACGACCGGCGCCTGCAAGCCCTTCGCGCCGTGCGCCGTCATCACCCGCACCGCGTCGCGCGGCGGGGCGGCGTCGCGCACGATCTCGACCTCGCTGCGATCGAACCAGTCGAGGAAGCGTTGCAGCGAGGGCGTGGTGGTGGTCTCGAAATCCAGAGCGGCGGAGAGCAGTTCCTCGATCGGATCGCGCGCTTCCTCTCCCAGCCGCTCCAGCAGCTTGCGGCGGCCGCCGAGATCGCCGGAGAGGATTTCCTCGAGGAATTGATAGGGCGTGGTGAAATCCGCCCGCGTCAGCATCGCGTCCAGCGGGCCGAGCAACGCGCGGTGCCGCGCGGAAAGGTGGCGCCACAGGCTGCCCGAACGCGGCACGGCGCGGACGAGCAACTCCTCCTGCGTCCAGCCGATCAGCGGCGAGACGAGCAGGCTGGCGAGGCTGAGGTCATCGTCCGGCTGGAGCACGAAGCGGATCGCGGCGAGCAGATCCTGCACCGCCAGCGGCGCGTTGAGCCGCAGCCGGTCCACGCCCGCCACCGGCACGCCCTCGGCATAGAGCCGCGCGACCAGAAGCTGCGCCAGTTCCCCGCGCCGCTTCACGAGGATCATCACGTCCTCCGGGCGGAGCGGGCGGCCCTTGCTCTCCAGCATCAGTCCCTGGTCGAGCCATGCGCGGACCTGCCGGGCGATGCGCGTGGCATTCTCGCGGACGGCGTCGTCGATCCATTCCTCCTCGCCGTCATCGTCCTCGGCGGCGCCCGCGCAGACCGGTGGCCACAATTCCACCGCGCCCGGCCCCGGCACCTCGCTGGCGTGCGGCGGCACGGCGTCGGCCATGCCCAAAGCCCCATGGCCGATCCGCGCGATCGCGGCGTCCACGAACTCCAGCACCGGGCGCGTCGAGCGGAAGGAGGCCACCAGCGACAATTTCTCGAATGGCAACCCGCGCTCATCGTCGGGCATATATTCGTCGCCGCGCACCTCATCGGCGCGGCGCGCGAAATAGCTTTCGGCCGCAGCGAAGTTGATCGGATCGGTGCCCTGGAAGCCGAAGATCGCCTGCTTGTGGTCGCCGACGGTGAACAGGGTGCGCGTGGACGGCGCATGGACACCGCGCCCGACGAAATATTCGTCCACCAGCGCGCGGACGATCCGCCACTGGTTCGCATTGGTGTCCTGCGCCTCGTCGATCAGCACATGCTCGGTGATCTGGTCGAGCTTGAAGCGCACCCATTCGCCGATCCCCGGTTGGTCGAACAGATCGACCGTCGCCGCGATCAGGTCGTCGAAATCGACCGCGCCGACGCGCCTTTTCGCCGCCGCATAGGCACGCGCATAGTCGCGCCCGACCGTCAGCGCATCGGCGAGCAGGTCGGCGAAGGCGGCGCGGGTGCGCAGCGACAGCAATTCCGCGCAATGCCCGTGGAGCCGCATCGCCATATCGGCATATTCCGGCTCCTGCGGGGCCTGCCCCTTGCCGAACGAGCGCGGATCGCCGTCTGCCTTCGCCCAGACGAGATGCAGGCCCGCGAGCGACGCCGCCCGCGCGTTCACATCCCCGGTGAGCCATGCGCCGATCGCCTCGGCGCGGGCGATGCCGTTCTTCGTCCCCCATTCGCGGGTGAGCCGCGCGATGGCGTCGAGCGCCCCCTCCACCTCCCCGGCGGGAAGGCCGAGCGCGCGGCGGAGGAAAGGCGCGATCCCTCCCGGCAGCGCCTCCAGCGCGCGGCCGGCGCGGGCGCAATCGCGCAGGAAGGCTTCCGCTTTCTCCTCCCCCAGCCGCACGGAGAGCGCGCCGATAGTCTCGACCGGGCCGCCGCGCCCTTCCCGCTCCGCCTCGACCAGCAGGTCGCCGAGCGACTGGCGCATCAGCAAGGCCTCCTCGCGCGGCTCGATCGGGCGGAAGCCGGGGACAAGGCCCGCTTCCGCCGGGAAGGCGGCGAGCAAGCCCTGGCAGAAGCCATGGATCGTCTGGATGCGCAGGCCCCCGCCCGGCGCGTCCAGCACCTTGGCGAACAATGTGCGGGCCAGCGCGATGCGTTGCGGCGCCGGCTCCTCCCCCAGCGCGATCAGGTCGCGGCCGAGGATTGCCTCCGGCATCCGCACCCATGCCGCGAGCCGCTGGCTGATCCGCGCCGCCATCTCCGCCGCGCCGGCCTTGGTGAAGGTGAGGCACAGGATCGCCCCCGGCTCCACGCCGCGCAGCAGCAGGCGGAAGACGCGCGCGGCCAGCACCTGCGTCTTGCCCGTGCCGGCGGACGC
>JAYRJH010000188.1:4810-6177 GCA_041906415.1 Sphingomonas sp.
AGCGGCGGGAGCGGGGAAAGCGTGTCAGCGGTCCCGGCCATACCATTCGTCCCGCCGCATCAACTGGTCGTAATCCGCATAAGGGGCGTATTCAGGGTGGAGCTTGGCGACGAACGGCTCGTCCCCCGTCAGCCAGCGCGCGGCCGCGTCGGCGAACACCGCGCGGGCCTTCGCCATGAACTCGTCCGTCACGATCCGTCCGTTCTTCCCCGCCGGATCGACCGGAGAGGTGATCTGCCCGAACTGGTCGCGATATTTGGCGAGCGACCAATATTCGAAGCCTCTCGCCGTTCCTTCGATCCCGGCGAACCCACCAGCCTCGGCAATCGCGCCGAGCAGCCCCAATTGCATCGAGAAGCCCGCGCGCACCGCCGCGGGCGACGGGGCCTTGCCGGTCTTGTAATCCACCACGACGAGGCTTCCATCCGCCTCGCGATCGATCCGGTCGAACCGGCCGGAGAGGGTGACGCCGGCGATCTCCATCGCCCCCTTCCCCTCCACAGCGATCACCTCGCGGCCCGTGGCGCGCGCCTGCGCCAGCCGCTCGGCGATCCAGTCGATCGCGGCGATCAGGCGCGGTTGCCACAAGGCGCGGAGCAAGGGATGCGCGGCCGGATCATCGAGCATCGCCAGCGCGCGCGGTCGCAGCTTGTCGATCGCGCAGCCATCCTCCTTCGCCCAACGCTCCAGCACCGCATGGACGGCGGTGCCGCGCCAAGCGGCGGTGGGATCGGCATCGACCGGATCGAGCGCATTCAGCCGCAGGATGCGCTGCGCGTAGAAAGCGAAGGGATCGGCCTTCAGGCGATCGACCTGCGTCACCGAAATCTCGCGCGGGCGCTGCTCCTTCGCTGGCGAGGGCGCGGGCCGCGCGGCGGGGCGGTGCGCGGGCGGGCGGTCGATCGCCGCCACCCAGCTTTCGAGATCGTGCGCTCGAGCGAAATCCTTCCCCGCCATCGCCTCCAGCCGCAGCCAGAAGCGCGAGGCGAGCGTGGGCGAGCGGCTGTCGCGCCGCGCGCGGGTGAGCAGCACCTCCGGCGTGCCCAGGCCCTGCCCGAAATCGTGTGCGGCGACGCCGATCCGCCGCTCCAGCCCGGGCAGGCCGAGCGCAGCGCGGATGCGCGGGGCGAGCCACGGGTCGGGCGCTGGCGTGCCGGGCCAGACGCCCTCGTTCAGCCCGCCGAGAATCATCAGGTCCGCCGTCTGCAACCGCGCCTCGATCAAGCCGTAGATGGCGAGGCGGCGGTGGTTGCTGTGGGGGATGCGGATCGCGGTTTCGTCCATCAGCAGCCGCAGCATCGACGCGAGATCGCCGGGCGAGACGTTGCGGGGGCCGCCGCCCGCCTCCGTCTCCAGATCGGCGAGCA
>JAYRJH010000189.1:0-5107 GCA_041906415.1 Sphingomonas sp.
GTCTCGCCCGAATTGATCGTAACGCCAACCTTCCAGAATCGCGAGGCCCTCGCGCTGGCCGGCGGCAAGCAGTTCCAGCTCCTCGCCGCGCGCGAGCAGGCGGGGCGCCACGTCGATATCGCGCGCGCGGATCTTCAACAGCAGCTTCAGCAGGTCCGCGACCAGCCCGCCTTCCCGGCCCAGCCCCGGCTTGCGGTCGTCGCGCGCGGGCATCTCGCTCGCGCCCATCGGCTGCGCCTCCGCGATCGCGGTCATCAGCCTTTTGCCGATATCATTCGACGCCCATGTCGCGGAAAGCCCGCGCACCTTGGCGAGATCGCCCTGCTTCTTCGGCGGATGGCCGGCGAGGTCGGCGAGCGTTTCGTCCTTCACGATGCGGCCGCGCGGCAGATCCTTGCCCCGCGCTTCCATCTCGCGCCAGCGCGCGATCGCCTTCAGCCGCCCCAGCACATCGGGCTTGCGGCCGGAGATGCGGACACGCTTCCACGCGAGATCGGGATCGTTGGCGTAATTCGCCGGATCGGCCAGCCGCTCCATCTCCTGATCCAGCCACGCGCCGCGCCCGGTCTTCTTCAGCCGCTCCAGCATCCTGGGGAAGATCTTCGACAGATGCGTCACGTCGCCGATGGCGTAATCCACCTGCCTCTCGTCGAGCGGACGGCGCGACCAGTCGGTGAAGCGCGCGCCCTTGTCGATCTGGATGCCGAGCCAGCTGTCGACCAGATTGGAATAACCGATCTGCTCCCCCTGCCCCAGCGCCATCGCCGCGATCTGCGTGTCGAACAGCGGATGCGGCGTCTTGCCGGTGAGGTTGTAGATGATTTCGATATCCTGCCCGCCGGCGTGGAAGACCTTCAGCACCTCCTCATTATCGACCAGCAGGTCGAGCAGCGGCGTCAGGTCCAGCCCCGGTGCGAGCGGATCGATCGCGGCGGCTTCCTCCGTATCGGCGATCTGGATCAGGCACAGTTCCGGCCAATAGGTGCTTTCGCGCATGAATTCGGTGTCGACGCAGATGAACGGGGCGTCGGCGAGGCGCGCGCACAGGTTGGCGAGCGACGCATTGTCGGTAATCAGTGGATGAACATGCATATGCCGCGCCCCATAGCGCGCGTGCGCGGCTTGACAAAGCGGAGATGGAAAGGGAGGGCCGCCCGCTATGACACAGATGCACGCTTACCGTTCCCACACCTGCGCCCAGCTTTCCGCCGCCAATGTCGGGGAAAGCGTCCGCCTGTCCGGCTGGGTCCACCGCAAGCGCGATCATGGCGGCGTGCTGTTCGTTGACCTGCGCGACCATTACGGCATCACCCAGATCGTGGCGGACAGCGATTCGCCCGCGCTGCCGGTGCTGGAATCGCTGCGGGTCGAGTCGGTCGTCACGATCGACGGCAAGGTGAAGAAGCGCTCGGACGCCACCATCAACCCCAATCTCGCGACCGGCGAGATCGAGGTGTTCGCCACCGGCGTCACCATCCAATCCGTCGCGCAGGAGCTGCCGATGCCGGTGGCGGGCGAAGCCGAATATCCCGAGGAAATCCGCCTGCGCTATCGCTTCCTCGATCTGCGCCGCGAGACGCTGCATGCGAACATCATGCTGCGTTCGGCGGTGATCGCATCGGTACGGCGGCGGATGATCGAGCAGGGCTTCACCGAGTTCCAGACGCCGATCCTCACCGCATCCAGCCCGGAGGGCGCGCGCGACTATCTGGTGCCGAGCCGCGTTCACCCCGGCAAGTTCTACGCGCTGCCGCAGGCGCCGCAGATGTTCAAGCAGCTCATGATGGTCGCGGGCTTCGACCGTTATTTCCAGATCGCTCCCTGCTTCCGTGACGAGGATGCGCGCGCCGACCGCTCGCCGGGCGAATTCTACCAGCTCGATTTCGAGATGAGCTACGTCACGCAGGAGGACGTGTTCGCCGCGATCGAGCCGGTGCTGCACGGCGTGTTCACCGAGTTCGCCGACTGGCAGGGCAAGGGCCGCACCGTCAGCCCGCTGCCGTTCCGCCGCATCCCGTTCCGCGAGTCGATGCTGAAATACGGCAACGACAAGCCGGATCTGCGCAACCCGATCCTGATCTCCGACGTGTCGGAGCATTTCGTCGGCTCCGGCTTCGGCCGCTTCGCCTCGATCGTGGAGGCGGGCGACGTGGTGCGCGCGATCCCCGCGCCGGGCACGGCGGAAAAGAGCCGCAAGTTCTTCGACGACATGAACGCCTGGGCGCAGTCCGAAGGGTTCGCGGGGCTGGGCTACGCCACGCGCAAGGGCGGCGAATGGGGCGGCCCGATCGCCAAGAACCACGGCGAGGAGAAGATGAACGCGCTGGCCGACGCGCTCGGCCTCGGCCCGGACGACGGCATCTTCTTCGCGGCGGGCAAGGAAGCGCAGGCGGCCAAGCTCGCTGGCCTCGCCCGCACCCGCGTCGGCGAGCAGCTTGGCCTGATCGACCAGAACCGCTTCGAATTCTGCTGGATCGTCGATTTCCCGATGTTCGAATATGACGAGGATGCGAAGAAGATCGATTTCAGCCACAACCCCTTCTCGATGCCGCAAGGCGAGCTGGAGGCGCTGGAGACGAAGGACCCGCTCGATATCCTCGCCTATCAATATGATATCGTCTGCAACGGCGTGGAATTGTCGTCCGGCGCGATCCGGAACCACCGGCCGGAGATCATGTACAAGGCGTTCGAGATCGCCGGTTACACGCGCGCGGATGTCGATACGAACTTCGCGGGCATGATAAACGCGTTCAAATATGGCGCGCCGCCGCACGGCGGCTCCGCGCCGGGGATCGACCGCATCGTGATGCTGCTCGCCGACCAGCCGAACATCCGCGAGGTGATCGTCTTCCCGATGACGCAGAAGGCGGAGGATCTGATGATGGGCGCGCCCAGCTATGTCTCCGCCAGGCAGTTGCGTGAACTGAACCTGCGCTCCACCGCCGAGGTGCCGGCGGAGGGCTGAGGACGGACCCGATCGATCCTGGCTGGCGCGCCGCCCGCTTTCGGGGCAGGCTGCCGGCCATGATCGATCTCGCCGATTACGAAGAGGGCCGCCCCTTCAAGGGCCATTACCGCCGCGACCTGGCGGCACTGCAGAAGCGGCTCAACCACATCATGGTCGCGCATATCGTGCATTGCCGGCCCGCGGTGGTGATGCTGGAGGGCTGGGACGCCGCCGGCAAGGGCGGGATCATCCAGCGCCTCGTCGAGCGATGGGACCCACGCCACTTCGAGGTCTATCCCATCTCCGCCCCGACTCAGGAGGAGAAGGAGCATCCTTTCCTCTGGCGTTTCCGCACCAGATTGCCGGAGCCTGGCGACATCACGGTGTTCGATCGTAGCTGGTATGGCCGCGTATTGGTCGAGCGAGTCGAGGGTTTCGCGACGCGCGCGGAGTGGAAGCGCAGCTACGGCCAAATCAACGATTTCGAATCGCGGCTGATCGAATCCGGCACGACGCTGGTGAAGCTGTTCGTCCATGTCGGGCAGAAGGTGCAGGACAAGCGCCTGCAAGCGCGGATCGACGATCCGTGGAAGCGCTGGAAGACCGGCGCGGAGGATTATCGCAACCGGGCGAAGCGCGCCGCCTATCTGGAGGCGATGCACGAGATGTTCGAGCGCACCGACACCGGCGTCGCGCCCTGGCATGTGATCGACGGGAACGACAAGAAATCCGCCCGCATCGCGGCGCTGACGGTGGTGGCGGACACGCTTTCCGCCCATGTGCCGATGGACCCGCCGCCGCTCGATCCCGAGTTGGCGCAATTGGCGGATGAAGCGCTGAAACGTTGAGCCAAGGCCCTCCCCTTGCAGGGAAGGGCCTGTCCGGCTTCACCCGTTGGCGGCGATCAGCTGCTCCACCACCGGCGCGATGCGGTTGCGCCATTTGGAGCCGTTGAAGATGCCGTAATGGCCGACGCCTTCGGCCAGCAGATAATGCTTCTTGTCCTCCGGCAGGCCGGTCGCCAGCGTCAGAGCCGCCTTCGTCTGGCCGATGCCCGAGATATCGTCACGCTCTCCCTCGATCGCCAGCAGCGCGATATCGGTGATGGCAGCCGGATCGATCGGCCGGCCGCGATGTTTCATCAGGCCGCGCGGCAGCTTATGCTCCTGAAACACCACGTCGATCGTCTGGAGGTAGAATTCCTCCGTCATGTCGCAGACGGAACGATATTCGTCATAGAAGTCCTTCGTCGCCTCCGCGCTCTCGCCGTCGCCGCGGACGAGATGCTTGAACATCTCCCAGTGGCTCATCATGTGATTGCCCAGGTTCATCGACATGAAGCCGGTCAATTGCAGGAAGCCGGGATAAACCCGCCGCCCGCCGCCCGGATACATCATCGGCACCGTGGCGATCACATTCTGCTGGAACCACGCGTGCGGCCGCTGGGTGGCGAGCAGGTTCACCGCCGTCGGCGCCTCGCGCGTGTCGATCGGGCCGCCCATCATCGTCAGCGTCTTCGGGCGGCAGGGGTTCTTGTCCGCGCTCATAAGCGCGGCCGCCGCATAACAGGGCACGGAAGGCTGGCAGACCGCCAGCATGTGCGTGCCCGGCCCGATCGCCTCCATGAACTCGACCAGATAGTCGACATAATCGTCGAGGTCGAAGAACCCGTCCGAAACCGGCACCAGCTTCGCGTCGCGCCAGTCGGTGATGTAGACGTCGCAGCTCGTGAGCATCCGTTCCACCGTGCCGCGCAGCAGGGTGGCGTAATGGCCGGACATCGGAGCCACGATCAGCAGCTTCGGCCCGCCCTTCACGCCCTTGCGCACGAAGCGCTTGAGCTGGCCGAACGGCTTTTGCAGCACGACTTCCTCGACCACTTCGACCGACTTCCCGTTCACGATCGTGCGATCCAGCCCGAAGGCCGGCTTGCCGCGCGGAGCCGCCGCATGCGCGAACACCTCCAGCGCGGAAGCCATCACCGCGCCGCCGCCGAAATAGGCGAACGGGTTTGCCGGATTCTGCAGCAGCCCCACGCCGAAATTGGCCAAAGCGCTGGCGCCGGCGAGCATCGAACGCTGGAATTCATATGCGTCGTAGAGCATCGGGTATACTGTCCCCACATCTTCGGTTGCGAACGGGTTACTCTGTTTCAGGGTG
>JAYRJH010000189.1:5117-6124 GCA_041906415.1 Sphingomonas sp.
ATCAAAATGCTGCAATCGCGAACGCGAATCCCGCATTTCGTCGCCGTTGAGCCGCAAGGGCCACGCTGCTAGGCGCAGTCCATGTCGACCGAAGCGCCCGCAGAAGCACCCCGCCGCCGTCTCGGCAGCCTCACGCTCGTATGGGATCACGCGCGGCGCTATCCGGGGCGGATCGCGGCGGCCTGCGCGGCGCTGACCGTCACCTCGCTGGCGACGATCGCCATCCCCTACAGCTTCAAGCGCGTGATCGATCGCGGCTTCGGCCCGGCGAACTCAGGCGCGCAGGGCGATGTCGCGGGCGCCTTCCATTATCTGCTGATGATCGTGGCGGTGCTGGCGGTGGCGACTGCGATTCGCTTCTATTTCGTCTCCTGGCTGGGCGAGCGGGTGGTGGCGGATATCCGCGCCCGCGTGCAGCGCCACCTGCTGACGCTCACCCCGCGCTTCTTCGAGGAGAACCGCCCCTCCGAGATCGCCTCGCGCCTCACGGCGGATACCGCGCAGATCGAGAATGTCGTCGGCTCCACCGTCTCCGTCGCGCTTCGGAACCTGTTCACCGGGATCGGCGGATTGATCTACCTGTTCGCCATATCGCCCAAGCTGGCGGGGATGCTCGTGCTGGGGATTCCGATCGTGGTGCTGCCGATCGCGATCCTCGGCCGACGCGTGCGCGCCTATTCGCGCAGCTCGCAGGATCGCATCGCCGATGTCGGCGCGATGGCGACCGAGACATTGGGCGCGATGAAGATCGTCCAGGCCTTCGGGCAGGAGGATCGCGAGGCGCAGCGCTTCTCCGACGCGGTGGAGGCCACGATGGCCGCCGCCCGTCGCCGCATCCTCGTGCGCGCGGTGATGACGGCGATCGTCATCGGCCTGATCTTCGGCTCGATCACGCTGGTCCTGTGGGAGGGCGCGACCGACGTGGCGGCTGGGCGGCTCTCCGGCGGCGCGATCGCGGCCTTCGTGCTGACCGGCGGCATCGTCGCCGGCGCGTTTGGCGCGCTGAC
>JAYRJH010000190.1:0-6108 GCA_041906415.1 Sphingomonas sp.
GGGCGCGGGGAAGATGCCGTCGCCCAGATTGGCCTCCGTCACCGGGCAAAGCCCCGCCACCGCGCCGCTTTTCGCCAGCGCCAGCGTCTCCGTCTCCGTCATGTGCGTGGCGTGGACGAGGCACCATCGCGCGTCCACCTCCGCATGATCGAACAGCCATTCGACCGGGCGCCGGCCGCTCCATGCGAGGCAATCCTCCACTTCCTTCACCTGCTCGGCGATATGGATGTGGACCGGCGCTTCCCCGGCGAGCTGCCGCACCTCGCGCAGTTCCTCCGCCGTCACCGCCCGCAGGCTGTGCGGCGCGACGCCGACGATCGCATCCGGCAGGTCCGCCGCCGCCGCCCGCGCGCCGTCCAGCAGGCGGGCATAGGCATCGATCGTGTTGATGAAGCGCCGCTGCCCGTGGCTGGGCGCCGCGCCGCCGAAGCCTGCATGGGCGTAGAAGACGGGAAGGTGCGTCAGCGCGATTCCCGTCTCGCCCGCCGCCGCCACGATCGCGCGGGAAAGCGCCGCCGGATCGCCATATGCGCGGCCGTCGGGATCGTGGTGGAGATAGTGGAACTCGCCGACGCGGGTGAAGCCCGTCTCCAGCATCTCGACATAGGCGAGCGCGGCGATGGCCTGAAGCTGGTCCGGCCCGATGCGGTCGACGAAGCGATACATGATCTCGCGCCATGTCCAGAAGCTGTCGCCGCCCGGCCCGCGCAATTCCGCCAGCCCGGCCATGCCGCGCTGGAAGGCGTGGCTGTGGAGGTTCGGCATGCCGGGCAGGCCGATCGCGTGCCGCTCGTCCCCAAGCCCGGCCGCGACGCCCGTGGCGACGGAAGCGATCAATCCGTCCGCGATGCCGATCCGCACGTCCTTCGCCCAGCCGTAGGGCAGCAGTGCCTGCCGGAAATGGATCGTCGTCATCGCTCGTTTCCGTTCCTGTGGGTGGAATAATGTCTATACATTAACGCCGAACAGTGCAATTCTTGTCGCACGCAAAGGGAGATTCGGATGCGGTGCGACAGGCTGTGGCGCAATGCACGGCTCGTGACGATGGCGGGGGACGGCCCCGGCATCGTGGAGCAGGGCGCGATTGCGTGCTCGGACGGCCGCATCGTCCATGCCGGCCCCGCCGCCGAAGCGCCCGAAGCGCGCGAGACGATCGATTGCGGCGGCCGCTGGATCACCCCCGGCCTGATCGACTGCCACACCCATCTGGTCTTCGGCGGCGATCGCGCGCATGAGTTCGAGCTGCGGCTGGAGGGCGCATCCTATGAGGAGATCGCGCGCGCCGGCGGCGGGATCGTCTCCACGATGCGCGCCACCCGCGCGGCGGACGAGGACGAACTTGTGGCCTCCGCGCTCCCCCGGCTCGACGCGCTGATCGCCGAAGGGGCGACCACGGTCGAGGTGAAATCGGGCTATGGCCTAGATACGGAAAGCGAGCTGCGGATGCTCCGCGCCGCGCGGCGGCTGGGGCGCGAGCGGCCGGTGGATATCGTCACCACCTTCCTCGGCGCGCATGCGCTGCCGCCGGAATATGCGGGCGACGCGGACGGCTATATCGCGAAAGTGTGCGACGAGATGCTCCCCGCCGTCGCCGCCGAAGGGCTGGCCGATGCAGTGGACGCCTTCTGCGAGGGCATCGGCTTCACCCCGGAGCAGACGGAGCGCGTGTTCGAAGCGGCATCGGCGCACGGCCTGCCGGTGAAGCTCCATGCCGAGCAGCTCTCGAACCTCCACGGCGCGGCGCTGGCGGCGCGGCACGGGGCCTTGTCGGCGGACCATCTGGAACATCTCGACGCGGACGGCATCGCCGCGATGGCGCGCGCGGGCACGGTGGCGACGCTGCTGCCCGGCGCCTTCTATTTCGTGCGCGAGACGAAGCTGCCGCCGGTGGAGGCCCTGCGCGCGGCGGGCGTGCCCATCGCGCTCGCCACCGATTGCAACCCCGGCACCTCGCCGCTCACCTCGCTGCTGCTGGCGATGAACATGGGAGCGACCTTGTTCCGCCTGACGGTGACGGAATGTCTGGCGGGCGTGACGCGCAACGCGGCGCGGGCGCTGGGGCTGGCGGATCGCGGCACGCTGGAGCCGGGCAAGCGTTGCGACCTTGCGATCTGGGATATCGAGCGCCCCGCCGAACTGGTCTATCGCATGGGGTTCAACCCGCTCCATGCGCGCATCTGGAGTGGACAATGACGGACATCACCCTCACCCCCGGGGAGGTATCGCTGGCCGACTGGCGCGCGGTCTATCGCGGCGGCGCGGTGCGGCTCGATCCCGCCTGCGCGCCCGCGATCGCGGAAAGCGCGGCGGCCGTGGCGCGCATCCTGGCGCATGGCGAGCCGGTCTATGGCATCAACACCGGCTTCGGGAAGCTCGCCAGCGTTCGCATCGGCGACGCCGACCTCGCGACGCTCCAGCGCAACATCGTGCTGAGCCATGCGGCGGGCACCGGCGCGCCCTCCCCGGTGGCGGTGATCCGGCTGATGATGGCGCTGAAGCTCGCCAGTCTGGCGCAGGGCGCATCGGGCGTGCGGCCGGAGACGATCGCGCTGCTGGAGGCGATGCTGGCGAAGGGCCTCACGCCCGTCGTCCCCGCGCAAGGCTCGGTCGGCGCGAGCGGCGACCTCGCGCCTCTGTCGCACATGGCGGCGGCGATGATCGGCGTGGGCGAGATGTTCGTTGATGGCGAGCGCCTCCCCGCTGCCGACGTCTTGGCGCGCGCCGGGCTGAAGCCGGTGGAGCTGGGGCCGAAGGAAGGGCTGGCGCTGCTCAACGGCACGCAATTCTCCACCGCCAACGCACTGACCGGGCTATTCGAGGCGGAGCTGCTGTTCCGCTCCGCGCTGGTGACGGGGGCGCTCTCCACGGAGGCGGCCAAGGGTTCCGACACGCCGTTCGATCCGCGTATCCATGCGCTGCGCCGCCACAAGGGGCAGATCGACGTGGCGGACGCCTTGCGCGGGCTGATGGCGGGGAGCGCGATCCGCGCCAGCCACCGCGAAGGCGATCCGCGCGTGCAGGACCCTTATTGCCTGCGCTGCCAGCCGCAGGTGATGGGCGCGGCGCTCGATCTGCTGCGACAGGCCGCGACGACGCTGGAGATCGAGGCGAACGGCGTATCGGACAATCCGCTGATCTTCCCCGACACTGACGAGGCCCTGTCCGGCGGCAATTTCCACGCCGAGCCTGTCGCCTTCGCCGCCGACATGATCGCGATGGCGATCTGTGAGATCGGCAGCATTTCCGAGCGCCGCATCGCCATGCTGGTCGATCCGGCCCTGTCCGGCCTGCCCGCCTTCCTGACGCCGAAGCCGGGCCTCAATTCCGGCTTCATGATCCCGCAGGTGACGGCCGCCGCGCTGGTGAGCGAGAACAAGCAGCGCGCCTACCCCGCCAGCGTGGATTCGATCCCCACCTCCGCCAATCAGGAGGACCATGTCTCGATGGCGGCGCATGGCGCGCGGCGGCTGCTCGACATGGCGGGCAATGCGATCGCCGTGATCGGGATCGAATGGCTCGCGGCGGCGCAGGGGTGCGATTTCCACGCCCCACTCACTTCCAGCCCCGCGCTGGAAGCTGCGCGCGCAAGGCTGCGCGCCGAGGTGCCGACATTGGCGGACGATCGCCATTTCCATCCTGACATGGAGGCCGCCAACGCTCTGATCCGCGCCGGCGCGCTGGTCGCGGGCAATGCGCTGCCGGGGGTGGCATGACCGACTGGCTCGATATCGCGCGCGGCGACGCGCCCTTGGTGGTGGCCTTCCCGCATGTCGGTACGGACCTCGCCGATGTGGAAGGCGCGTTCCGCTCGCCATGGCTGGCGCGGCGCGATGCGGACTGGTGGGTGCATCTGCTCTACGACTTCGCGCGCGATCTGGGCGCGACCACGATCCGCACCGCGATCAGCCGCAGCGTGATCGACCTGAACCGCGATCCCTCCGGCGCATCGCTCTATCCGGGGCAGGCGACAACGGGATTATGCCCGGCCGAGACGTTCGACGGCGAGCCGCTCTACAAGGATACCACCCCCGATCAGGTCGAGATCGACCGCCGCCGCGCGATATGGTTCGATCCCTATCATGCGGCGCTGGCAGCGGAACTGGAGCGGCTGCGCGCGCACCACGGCCGCGTCGTCCTCTATGACGCCCATTCCATCCGCAGCCATATCCCGCGCCTGTTCGACGGCGAACTGCCGCAGTTCAACATCGGCACCAATAACGGCGAAACCTGCGACCCCGCGCTGGAGGCTGCGGTGGCAGAGGTCTGCGCGGCGAGCGGGCTGGGCCATGTCGTCAACGGCCGTTTCCGCGGCGGCTGGACGACGCGTCACTATGGCGATCCGGCGCACGGCATCCACGCGATCCAGATGGAGCTGGCGATCCGGGGATACATGGATGAGCCGGACGCGCCGGACGAAGCCAACTGGCCGCGCCCATGGAATCCCGCCCGCGCCGCCGGAATCACCCCGATCCTCACCGATATCCTGAAGGCGTGCCTCGCCTTCGACAGGGAGCCTGACGCTCATGACGCGTATCGACAACAGCCGCATCATCAAGCCCGCCACCGGAACCGAGCTTTCCGCGAAAAGCTGGCTCACCGAGGCGCCCTTGCGGATGCTGATGAACAACCTCCACCCCGACGTCGCCGAGCGGCCGGAGGAGCTGGTGGTCT
The DNA here is from genome assembly GCA_041906415.1 of Sphingomonas sp. GTDB lineage: Bacteria > Pseudomonadota > Alphaproteobacteria > Sphingomonadales > Sphingomonadaceae > Sphingomonas. The sequence goes on from JAYRJH010000190.1 coordinate 4,672, forward strand.
ATGGCGGCATCGGCCGCGCCGCGCGCGACTGGGAAAGCTATGACCGGATCGTCGAGACGCTGAAGCGGCTGGAGGACGACCAGACGCTGCTCGTCCAGTCCGGCAAGCCGGTCGGCGTGTTCCGCACCCACAGGGATGCGCCGCGCGTGCTGATCGCCAATTCCAACCTCGTGCCGCATTGGGCGACATGGGAGCATTTCAACGAGCTCGATAAGCGCGGCCTCGCCATGTACGGCCAGATGACCGCCGGCTCGTGGATCTACATCGGCACGCAGGGCATCGTTCAGGGCACCTACGAGACGTTCGTCGAGATGGGCCGCCAACATTACGGCGGGGACCTCTCCGGCAAGTGGCTGCTCACGGCGGGCCTCGGCGGGATGGGCGGCGCGCAGCCGCTGGCCGCGGTGATGGCGGGCGCATCCTGCCTCGCGATCGAATGCCAGCCGAGCCGGATCGAGATGCGGCTGCGCACCGGCTATCTCGACACCGCCGCCGCCACGATCGAGGAGGCGATGGCGATCATCGAAAAGGCCAATGCGGAGAGGAAGCCCGTCTCCGTCGGCCTGCTCGGCAATGCGGCGGAGATATTGCCCGAGCTTTACCGGCGCGGCATCCGCCCCGACCTGCTGACCGACCAGACCAGCGCGCACGATCCGGTCAACGGCTATCTCCCGATCGGCTGGAGCGTCGCCGAATGGGTCGAGCGGCGCGAGCGCGAGCCGGAAGCGGTGGCGAAGGCGGCTAGGGCGAGCATGGCCGTCCACGTCCGCGCGATGCTCGATTTCCAGTCGGCGGGCGTGCCGACCACCGATTACGGTAACAACATCCGCCAGATGGCGAAGGATGAGGGCGTGGCCAACGCCTTCGACTTCCCCGGCTTCGTCCCCGCCTATATCCGCCCCCTGTTCTGCCGGGGGATCGGGCCGTTCCGCTGGGCCGCGCTGTCGGGCGATCCGGAAGATATCTACAGGACGGACGCCAAGGTGAAGGAGCTGTTGCCGGACAATGCGCATCTCCACAACTGGCTCGACATGGCGCGCGAGAAGATCCACTTTCAGGGCCTGCCCGCGCGCATCTGCTGGGTCGGGCTGGGGGACCGGCACCGGCTCGGCCTCGCCTTCAACGAGATGGTCGCGAAGGGCGAGCTGAAGGCCCCGGTGGTGATCGGGCGCGACCATCTCGATTCCGGCTCGGTCGCCTCGCCCAATCGCGAGACGGAGGCGATGCGGGACGGATCGGACGCGGTGTCCGACTGGCCGCTGCTCAATGCGCTTCTCAATACCGCCTCCGGCGCGACATGGGTGTCGCTGCATCACGGCGGCGGCGTCGGCATGGGCTATTCGCAGCACAGCGGCATGGTGATCGTCGCGGACGGCACGCCGGAGGCGGCGAAGCGGCTGGAGCGCGTGCTGTGGAACGATCCCGCCACCGGCGTGA
>JAYRJH010000191.1:0-6056 GCA_041906415.1 Sphingomonas sp.
CTGCTGACCGGCCATGGCTTGCCCTGATGAAGTCTGCGGCCGCTACGCGGCCTTGTCTTCATCAGGGCCATAGCGGCTCCCGAACCAGCGCTTCCCAATGTGCTACGGCACCGAGTTGACCAGCCTGGCGATCCTGAAGTGGACACAGGACCGGCAGCTCGAGTGGCATTACATCGCGCCGGGCAAGCCGCAGCAGAACGGTTATGTCGAGAGCTTCAACGGCCGCCTGCGGGATGAATGCCTCAACGAAACGCTCTTCGTGTCGCTCGGCCATGCCCGCTCTGTGCTGCGCCTCTGGCGTGACGACTACAACCATGTGCGACCGCATAGTGGAATAGGCGGGCTGACGCCCGCCGATGCCGCCAGGCGGGTTGTGCCACCCCGCCCCGAAGGGCACGATACTAACCCCGGACTCCAGTTATGACTGGAGGAGAAAGGGGGAGCACGTCACATTGGACAAACGAGCCGTCCTGGCACATCCCGTGCGCCACCATCACGGCTTGCCCGACATCGTAATGATCCGCACGGCTAGTCGGAAAGCGGCCTGTCGCTCTTCACGAGGTTCGTTCGTCGCGTGTAGCGGATAAACTTAGGCGGCGGCGGCGAGCGGCGGTTCTGGACGGCAGGAGGCGGCTCTAGCGTAGTAGGAGCTTCGACTCGTATTCGTCCCATTTATCCACGCTGGGGCGCCAGACAACGATGCCTAACGTGTGATCTTCATGCCCAGCATGATCGTGGCGGGGCGCAGCGGCGTCCTCTGCGTTCGCGTGGCGGCGGAGAACTGGTTGCCGAAGGCGAAGCGGTTTCCCCGGCTGTCCGTGATATTGTCCGCCGAGAGCCACAATGTCAGGTCGCGGCGCGACCATTCCACGCGCCCCGAAAGAACGGCATAGCGCCCCTGGTCCAGATCCAGATAAGGCCCCATGCCCAATACGGAACGGCCGATATAGTCGAGCGCGCCGCCCGTCCGCACAACGCCTCCGAACGCATCCAGGGTGTAGCTCGCGCCGACATGCGCGCTGATCGGCGGGGTGTTGGGCAGGCGCTGGTTGTCGAAAGGCGAGGTGGAGGGAAGCGCCCCCGTGACGTGATTGACGGTGTAGAGTGCCGCATAGTCCAGCCGGACGCGCGGCACGGGCACCCAGTCCCCCGTCATTTCCGCCGTCACGATCCGGGCATTGCCGATGTTGGCGGTATAGGGCTGTCCGCGCCGGTCGATCAGGTCCGCCTGTATGTCGTTCCAGCGGGCATAGGACAGGGCCGCGCTGAAATTCACGCCCGTCGCGCCGCTGCGCAGATGGCGCAGGCCGATCTCCGCCATGTTGATCGAATCCGACTTGAACTCCGCGACGCGTCCCACGCCGCGCGCCACGGCGAGGCCGCCGGTGCGGAAGCCGGACTGGAGCCGCGCATAGAGCGAAACGTGCGGCGCGAGCTGCCATGACAGCGCCAGCGTCGGATCCACGTGCCGCGTCAGCCGGCCGCGCACCCGGTCACCCGCGCGCGGCCTGAGCGAGGGGTAGCCATCCACATGCGCCTCCGTGCCGCGCAGGCCGAGGGTGACGGCGAGATTGGAGGCCAGTGGCCGGGTCCATTCACCGAACAGTGATATGTTCTCCGACACGTTGGTTACGCCGATGATCTCGCCGGGGTTGCCGATCGGGCCGAGCAGACGGTTTTCCGCATCGCGATTGCTCAACGCGGCCAGCCCGACCACCCATGAGTTGCCGTCGCTGCGCGATCGCGACAGGCGCAGCTCCTGCGTCACCAGCAGGTTCGAGCGGGCGGTGATATAGGCGCTCGTGGCGAACGCGCCCGCGGGGGTCGCGTCGAAGCGATCGTTGGCGTCATATTTGCTGACCCCGGTGACGGAGACGAATTCCAGCCCACCCGTCCAACGTTTGCGGACGCTCAGCCGCCCCAGCCAGATGCTGTTCCAATAAGGCTGCCCGATCCGCGCGCTGCGGATCAGGTCCGCGCCCGCGCCATTGATATATTGCGCGTCGTCTGCGGAGATGCGCTGCCCCAGCCCCGTGGCGTCGATCTCCCACCCATCCCCGCCGTCGACCCGCACGGAGGCGCGGCCCCCGATCCGATCGACCGTGTTGATCGCCCGCCGGTCCAGACGCGGATCGTCGATATAGCCGCCCTCGCGGGAACCATAGCCGACCAGCCGTACGGCCACGTCCCGCGCCAGCGGCAGGTTGACGAAACCCGATATGTCGCCCCCCGGCTGCCCCTTCAACGTCGCCGCGCTACTCAGCGCGAGGGCGCCATGCACCGCGTCGAACTGCGGCCGGTTGGGGAGGATCCGTATGATCCCGCCGATCGCCCCCGCGCCATAGAGCGTGCCTTGCGGCCCTTCCATCACGTCCACGCCGCCGACGTCGACCAGCGCCAGGCCGGGTTCCGGCGTCGAATAGCTCATCTGCACATCGTCGAAATAATAGCCGGTCGTCGCCTGCGTCGCGCCGTTGAAGCTGCTGTCGGCGATGCCGCGGATGAATATCTTGTCGCGCCCCGGCCCCAGCGCCGTCGATTGCAGCACCGGCGTGGAGCGCACTGTATCGGCGAGGCCTGCGGTGGGGCTGGCGCCCGGCGCGGCGGGTGGGAACAGGGTGGTGATCGAGGCGGGAAAGCGCAGCAACGGCACATGCTGCTTGCTGGCGGTGACGATCACCTCCGCCGCCGGCTCGGGTTCGGGGATTGACGGCCGGGCCGCCTGTTTCGAGCGATGCTCGGCCGCGCGGATCACGCGGAAGCTGCGCGGACCGGTCCGTTCCGCGCGATATCCGGTGCCGCGCAGCAACCGCCGCAACGCCGCCTCCGCCGAAAGCCCCGGCGGAAGCGGTTCGACGCGGATCGCGCGCAATCCCGGCTCAAGGCTGACGATATCGACGCCCGTGCGCGCGGCGAGCTGCAACAGCGCGGCATCCAGCGGAACCGGCGCCGCCGCGACCGCCGCGAACGGCGCAACCGCCACCACGCCTGCGATCGCGATGGCGAACCTAGCGGGTTGAGCCGGCCTGCGGCGCGATGATCCAGCCATCCCCCTCATGAGAAACGCGCATTCCAGTCAGTTCCGCGACATGTGCCATGTCGCGGGGCGCGTCTCCCGTCAATCGGACGATGCCGGTGAAGGGCAATCCGGCGATTCTGTCGTCGGTCCGCACGTCGCTTCCCATCACAAGGCCGATCGTCTCGGCGGCGATTCGAAGCGGCTGGCCGGAGAATGTCAGCGTCCGCACCGCATCCGGATCGATCCGCGAGCGGACGATCCGCTGGCCGGGCAGCACCGAAAGCCCCTCCCCCGCTTGCAACGCGATCCGGTTGCTGCCGGGATCGAACAGGACCGAGCCTTCGGTAACGCCGACATCGAGCCCGCGCGCGCTGCGCGTCACCGCGAATATCGTGCCGACGTCCTGGATCTCCCAATCGCCCGCGCGCACCGTGAAGGGCCGGCCGGCATCGTGCATGACGTGGAAGGTGACGCGCCCGCTCTCCACCGCGACCGAACGCTGGTCCCCGCCGATCGTCACGCGCGCGCCGGCCGCCATCGCGATCCGCGTTCCATCCGCCAGCGCGAGCGAACGCGCGCCGGTCGCGGCGATCTCCACCGGCGCGCCTTCGCGCTGGCGCAATTCCATCAGCCCCACCGCGCCCACCAGCGCGGCCGCCAGCGCCCCGCCCGCCATCGCAAGGCCGCGCCAGCGCCGTCCGCGAGGCAGGTCGTCGTCATTGGCCGGAACCGGAAGCGCCGCCGGCGCGGGCGCATGGCGCTCCGCATCCGCTATGCTCACCATGTCGTAGGCGCGCGCATGGGCGGGATCGGCCTCGAGCCAGGCGACGAAATCGGCCCATTCCGCCTCGCCCATCCCCGTCTGACGGACATGCCAGGCGATCGCGGCGTCGAGGATGGCGTCGTCGATGTCAGTCATCTCCGCCCCCGTCCGACATGGCATGGAGCCGGCGGTAGGCCCGCTGCAACAATTTCTCCACCGCGCTGAGCGAGATGCCCAGCCGCGCGGCGATCTCCCGCTGCGGCAGGCGATCGATGCGGAACATGCAATAGGCGACGCGCATCCGTTCCGGCATCCCGGCGATCGTCATGTCGGCCCGGCGCAGCATGTCGCGCGCCAGCGCCTCGCGTTCCGGCGTGGGGCGATCGAACGGCGAATCCGCGCTTTCCGCCCAATGCGTCTCCAGCAATGCGCGCCGCCGCGCCGCGATCCGCCGATCCGTCGCCAGATTGGCCGCCATGCGCATCAGATAGGCAGCCGGATTGTCCACTTGCTCCAGGGGACTTGAGGAGATGCGGAGCCAAAGATCCTGCAACGCATCCTCCGCGTCCGCCGCGCTCCCCAGCCGGGCGGTCAGCAGCCGCAGCAGCATGGCGCGCTGCTCCCGATAGGCGCAGGCGAGCGCCGGCTCCGCCATCAGGCGTCCGTTCGCGGCGCGGGAGCGCGCGTCTCGTCATGCGCCGAAATCCAGCCCATAGGCGCGAGCAATGTCCGCGATCTGCATCCGGTGCAAGACCGCGGCCTCACGCGGGCGCGCGTCGGCGATGCCGTCCCCCGCCAGCCTGCCCGCGCCGGGATGGCACATGATGAGGTGCATCTTGCCGGGCCGGCGCAGGAATGTCGGGAAGACGCGTTCGTAATCGCTGCGGAAGTCATAATGCCCGGCGAAACTGGTGTTACAGGCGATCCCCCGCCGTTCCGCCGCGCGGCGCAGGCCGCGCGCGTGATAGGCGCTGCCGATCGCCTTGCCACGCCACGGTCGCGACGCGATGGCGCTGATGCGATCGCCGCAATCGCGAATCCAAGCCCGGGGCGCGTGATGCTTCACCGCATCGAGGAACAGGCGGCGAATACCGGGCAGGACATGCGCGTGCTGATGCGCATCGACGAAATCCGGCGCGCGACCCATCACCTTGCGGAACGCGCGGAACTGCGCATCGATCTCGCCCTCGATCTCCTCCAGCGGCAGGTTCCCCTTCATCGCCGCCGCCGTCAGCGGGTCGATATCCGGCATCCGTCCGCCGGCGGGGAGATATTCCGGCATGTCGGTGAGCGGCGGTTCGCCGGTGAGGGTGAGATGCAGGCCGATCTGGACATGCGATCCAAGCCCCGCCAGCAACCCGGCGTCCTCCGCCCAGCCGGGGCACACCGTCATGCAGCTTATCGCATTGAGCCGCCCTTTGTGCGCCAGCTCAGCGATCGTCTCGCTGATCGGGCGGGAAAGCGCGAAATCATCGGCGCAAAGGATCAGGCGCGCGGCGCTCACGCCGCCACCGCCCGGGCAGATATCGCGGAGGGCTGGAAACGCCGCTCGCGCAGCCGGTCGCTCGACAATTGCCGCGCGGCGAGCCGGCGGGCGAGATAGTCGTAGAAGAACCAGTCCCCGGCCCGCGCGCCCATCGCGAGGTAGCAAAGCCGCTCCGTCACCGTCCATCGCACGGAAGCGCGATCGCGCTTGCGCGGCGCGGGCGCGCACCACAGCGCGGCGCTATAATCCATCGCGCCGTGCCGCAGCACGCGGTTCATCACCTCATGATCCTCCAGCACGAGGTTCCACAGCGCCGGATCGAAACCGCCCGCGCGGCGCAGCGCTTCGGCGCGGAACACCTGCCCCGCGCCCCCGGCGTGGCATTGGCCGGGGAACAGGCGGCCGACGAGGCGGATCGCCAGTGCGCCCGCCGCCCGCTCGACCGCGCCGCCGCGCCGCGACACGAAATAGGCGCCCGCGGCAACATGCCCCGGCTGTTCGAGCAGCGCCCGCCCGGCGGCGAGATAATGCGGCGGATACCAGGTATCGGCATCGCAGGTCGCGACATAGGGCGTCGCGACGAACGGCAGCCCGGCCGCCAGCGCCGCGACCTTGCCGGGGCGATGCTCCTGCACCAGCACATGCGGCACGCCATGTTCGATGCAGGCCGCGACCGCCACGTCCGCGCTGCCGTCGGTGCTGCCGTTGTCGATCAGGATCAGGAACGGCTGCTCGGTCTGAGCCGCCAGGCTCGCCACCGTCTCGCGCAGGTAATCCCGTTCATTGAA
>JAYRJH010000192.1:0-6054 GCA_041906415.1 Sphingomonas sp.
CGCCTCGTCCAGCGCGGCGGTATCGCGGCCGACGATCCTGCCGACCTCGCTCCGCGCCTTCAGGATATCGCCGGCGCGAAGCGCGGCGACGACGGGGCGGACGTGATCGTCGAGGCTGCGCTGCGCCAGCGCCGGGAAAGCGAGCAGCCCGATGCCCGCCCACGCCCATGGGCCGAGCAGCCATCGCGCCGCGCGCGCCAGCGTCAGCCCCCCTCCGACGGCGAGGAGCAGCAGCAATGCGACGGTCGCCATCCCGGCGAGCCGCCGCCGCGACTCCAGCCGATCGGGCCGGTTCCAGCGCCGCTCGCATCCGTCGACGATCCGCGCGAACAGCCCGACCGGATGACCGATGCGGCGATAGAGCCACGCCGGCCAGCCGATCGCCGCATCCGCCATCAGGGCCAGCAGGGCGGCCGGTTCAGGCACCGGCCAGCGCCCGGTCGAGCCGCGCCAGCCCCTCGGCGTTGCCGGGCAGGCCGATCCGCAGCCAGTTCGGGGCATAGTCGAAAGGCCGGGTCAGGATATGGCATCGCGCCAGCCGCGCGAACAGGGCGCCGGCGTCCGGTGTCTCGATCAGCCGGAACAGCGGGCAGGCACCGACGGGCGCAAAACCGTGCCGCGCCAGCGTCGCATCGAGCGCCGCCGCTTCCTCCGCCAGCCGCGCCCGCATCGCGGCGATCCACCGGATGTCGCGATAGGCTTCCATCCCGATCGCGATCGCGGCGGCGGAAACGGGCCACGCGCCGAGACGCGCGCGGAAAGCGCTTGCGATCCTCTCCGGCCCGATGACGAAGCCGAGGCGCACACCCGCCAGCCCGAAGAACTTGCCGAACGACCGGAACAGGATGAGCGGAAGTTCCTCCCCCGCGTCCGCCGCCAGCCCCGCGCCCTCGATGCTGTCGCAAAAGGCCTCGTCCACGATCAGCCAGCCGCCATTGTCGCGCGCAAGACGGGCGAGGCCCAGCAGCCGGTCCGCGTCGGTCAGGCGACCGTCGGGATTGTTGGGATTGGCGAGCAGCACGTTCCGCCCCGATCGGATCGCGTCCTCCATTGCATCGGAACCGATCGCCGCGCCGCGCGGAAACGCCTCCGCATGGGTGCGATAGGCCGGCGCGACATGCAGCGTGTCGGGCATCATCGCGCCGAGCATGCGCAGCCCGATCTCCGTTCCCGGCAAGGCGCAGATCGCGGAGCGCGCGCCGAAGTGCGCGGCGGCTGCGGTCTCCAGCGCGACGGGGTCCGGAAGCGCGCGCCAGTCCATCGCGATCCGGTCGGCGCCGGGCCATGGATGAGGATTGACGCCGGTCGATAGATCGAGCCAGTCCCCGCCCGCGCCACCGAAGGTCTCGCGCGCGGCGTCCAGCCTTCCGCCATGTATCAGCCACGCATCCACCCGGCCCCTGTCGGCAAAGTCGCGGCGCAAGACAAGCGGGAACCGTGTGCTAGGAAGCAGGGATGACAGGATTCCCCCATCTGCTGGTGCTGGGCGGCGCGCGTTCCGGCAAGAGCCGCTATGCGCAGGCACGCGCCGAGACGCGCGGCGGCGAGCTGGTGTTCGTCGCGACGGCCGAGATATTCGATGAGGAGATGGCCGATCGCGTCCGCCGCCACCGCGCCGACCGGGATGCGCGATGGCGCACCGTGGAGGCTCCGATCGACCTGCCCCACGCCATCCGCCGCGAGAGCGGGGAGGGGCGCCTGCTGCTGGTCGATTGCCTCACCTTATGGGCATCGAACATCCTGCTGGCGGAGCGCGACGCGGAAGCCGATATCGCACGCCTGATCTCCGCGATCGGCGCGGCGGAAGGCCCGCTGATCCTCGTGTCGAACGAAGTGGGATTGGGGATCGTGCCGGACAATGCGCTCGCCCGGCGCTTCCGCGATCTGGCCGGGACGATCAACCAGCGCGTCGCGGCGGCGGTGGCGGAGGTGCAATTGCTGGCCGCCGGCCTGCCCCTCCGCCTGAAGTGAAACGGATGGCGCGGCGACCGCTCTCCGCGCTGAGGCGTTACTTCACATCCGGAGCCAGCCGCGCGACGCCGCCGCCCGGCAGCCGCACGACATAGGGCGTGCCATAGGCATTGCCCTCCTTCTCGAAGTCGGTTGAGACGATCTGCGCCCCGCTCGCGAAGGTGGCGTTGGCGCGCGTCATGTCGTTCACCTTCGCCTCATAGGTTTCGATGTCGGAGCGCGAGCGGACCATATAGCCCTTGCGCACCTCGTCCCGGATTTCCGCGCCGCGCGCCAGCGCATTGTCGTCGAGGATGAACGCCGCATAGGGCTGACCCGGCTGGGAATCGAGGAAGGCGAGCCGCCCCTTCAGCCCCGGATGGCCAGCGGCGTAAGCCGATGCGCCGTCATGCCCGGTGGCGGTGATGAGCTGGAAGATGATCTTGCCGCGCGCCTGCCCGAGGGTGGGCCAGTTGCCGGCGAGCACCGCCTGCTCCAGCGTCGGATATTTGCCGCGCACGTCGTCCGGCGTGATGAGGTTCTTGCGGCCGATCACCTCGGCGATGGTGCGGTCGATCTCGTCATAGGTGGCCGCCGTGAAGGGCGGTGTCTTCGACGATCCGGGCAGGATCGGCAGCGCCTGCACCTTCGCCTCGATCATCACGAAGATCGGGATGTGGCGCGGGTGCGCGTCGGACCATGCCTTGATTTCCGCGAGACAGCCGCGGAACGTGGGGCACGAGCTGCGGAAATCGATGTCCGCCATGTGAAGCACCTTGATCCCCGGCTTCTTCAGCGCTTCCGCGTCAAAGGGCAGCAGATCGGTGACGCCCTGCGCGCGCAGGATGCGATAGGCCGCCGGATCGGCATAGGCTCCGCCTTCGGGATCGGCGTTCACATCGATCTCCAGCCCGCGCACGCCAAGGTTGAGCTGCTCGGTCAGGCTGGGGTGGCGATAGCTGAGCGCCTCGGAGAAATTCACGTCATTGGGATGCGCGATCAGCATCTCCCTGCGCTTGTCCTCCGGCATGGAGGCGGCGAGCTTGGCCATGGACGGCATGCGCTGGTCGACCAGCGCCAGCACGCGCGGATCGACGCCCGCCGAATAGCTGTTGTGCGTGCCCAGCACCTGGATGCGGTTGAGCGGTGTCGAGTCCGGTATGTCGCTGGCCTCCGGCTGCCCGGCGTTCGCGACGGAGACTGCGGCCGCGGCGAGCGCCACGGCCGATGCGATGCGGAAAGAGCGGCGGATCATGATGTCTCCTGCGGATCAGAACTTGAAGTTGACGAAGCCACCCACGGTGCGGCGGGCGTTCGGCGAGGTATAGTGCAGCAGGCCCAGCACACCGTAGATCTGCCATCCCGTCGAAAAATAGGTGTCGAACAGGTTGCGGGCGTAGACGCCCACCTCGACGCCCGTCTTCTCGCTCACCACGCTCAGCCGCGCGTTGGTGAGGCCATAGGCCGGAACGTGGGAATAGGAGGGCTGACCCACCACCGTCCAATAGGCGCTGCGATAAGCGTAATCGGCGTGGGCCTTGATCCGCAGCGAGTCCGAGATCGGATGATCGTAATCGGCGGCCGCCGTGCCCGACCAGTCGGGGGAGTTGGGCAGGCGGGTGTTGGTGTAGTTGGTCGTCGCGTTGAACACGTAATCGGTGAAATAGGCGTCGGTATAGGAACCCGAAGCGGTGAGCGACAGCGAGCGTGACGGCTTCACCGCGATCGTCGCCTCCACCCCCTGGCTGCGCAGGCCGCCGGCATTGCCGATCGCGCTCGCCAGCAGGAAGCCGCCGGTGCCGTCCGGCACCTGGGTCAGGATCGTGGCCTGGAAATTGGTGAAGTCCGAACGGAACACGTCGAGGTTGACGCGCAGGCGGCGGCCGAACCATTCGGACTTCAGGCCGAACTCCCACGCCTTCACCGTTTCCGGCAGATAGGGATCGTATTTGTTGCCGACGAAGGCGATGCCCGCCGGTTTGTAGCCGGTGGTGTAGGTGCCGTAGACCATCGCATCCGGCGTGATCTGGAATTCCGGCGAGATGCGGAAGGAGAAATTGTCCCCCTTCACCCGGCCGGACGGATAGACCGGCGGCGCGCTGGTCGCGACGAAATTCGGGGTGAAGCCGGTGATCGGCTTCGGATCGATATAGATGTAATCCAGGCTCTGCGAATTGTTGTCGTGGGTGTAGCGTCCGCCCAGCGCGATGCGGAAGCGGCTGGAGAGGTTGAGCTGGACCTGCCCGAACGCCGCTATCGTCTCGTTCACGGAATTGAACAGGGAGGCGTTGCCGCTTTTCCCGATCGCGCCGGTCAATGCGTAGAGCGTCGCGATCGGCACGCCGCTGGTGTAGACCGGCTGGCCCAGCGTGGCCCATTGAAGCTGCGTCTGGGTTGCCGCCAGCCGGTTGTAGAAGCCGCCGATCAGCCACGCGACGGGCCGTCCCTGCGGCGAGGCGAGGTGGATCTCCTGGCTCACCTTGTCGGTGTAGAGATGGCCGTAGTTATAGGGGATATAGGCATATCGGTCGATCGGCGTGAGATCGGCGGGCGTGTTGTTGTCATATTGGGCATAGCGATAGGCGGTGATCGAGGTCAGGTCGTTTTCCCCGATCTTCGCATGCACGCGCACGGACGCGCCCCATTCGACGGTGGTGATCTCGCCGAACTGGCTGTCAGCGGTGTCAGCACTTTGCGGACCGGGATGGACGCCGAGCGAATTGAGGATCGCCGTGACGTTGGCCGGCTGGCCGGACACGGGCGTGCGGACGCTGCTGTCCCAGTGATGGGCGTAATCACCGGAGACGGTGATGTCGAAACGGTCGTTCGGCTCCAGCAGCAGCCGCGCGCGGCCGCCATATTCGTGCACCGAGCCGACCAGCCGGTTGAGCGTGACGTTGCGTCCGAAGCCGTCCTGCCCCTGATCGAACGCGGAGAAGCGCAGCGCGGCCTTGTCGCCCAGCGGCACGTTCGCCGTGGCGTTCAGGATGCGATCGTTGTGCTCGCCATAGCTGGCGCTGCCCCGGAATGAGGTGACGCCGAGCTGCGGCGCGGTGGTGGTGACGGAGATCACGCCGGAGGTGGAGTTCTTCCCGAACAACGTGCCCTGCGGCCCCATCAGCACGTCGACGCGCGACACGTCGACCATGCCGGTCAGGCCGTTGGCGCGCTGGCCATCCATCACCACGTCGTCGACCACCACGTTGACCGACTTGGCGTTCGAAAAGTCGAAGGAGGTGGTGCCGACGCCGCGGATCTGGAACGCGGCGCCCTGCGTGGGATCATATTGCAGGCCGGGCGTGAGATATTGGAGATCCGTAACCGAGGTATAGCCGGAATTGGCGATGGCGTCGCCGCTGATCGTCTGGATCGCCACTGGCACGCGCTGGCTATTCTCGGCCCGGCGCTGCGCGGTGACGACCACGTCGGGAAGGGCATCCGCATCGGCGGCCGCCGGCGCGGCCTGATCCTGCGCCAGCGCGGCGCCGGGCGACGCGAGCGCCGCCAGCAGGCCGACGGCCGATGCCGAACGGAAGAATTGCGCGGCCGTCTTGAACCGAATCATGAAGCAGAACCCCTTTGCTGTGCCAACGGGGCCGGCGCCTAGTGGCGCGCGATTGCAGATTTAAGACGGGCGCGCGTTTCTTCCGGTTCGCGTGGCGCGTCGCGGAATCGCGCCTTATGATGCCGGCGCAATGATGGAGAGAAGGGCATGACCGCGATCCGCCCGATCGAACGGCTCGACACGCATGAGGTGTTCAACCAGCCTCCGCCGCTGGAGGACGTGAACCTGTTCACCGGCGATCGCGCACTGGCGGAGGCGGTGGCGAAGGCGGGCGGCTCGGCTCACGCGGGAAGGCTCGCCGCTTTGGGCGCGCGCTGCGGATCGGCCGAGGTGATCGACTGGGGCGTCGAGGCCAATCGCAACGTGCCGGTGCTGGACACGTTCGACCGCTATGGCCGGCGGGTGGACGAGGTGCGTTTCCATCCCGCCTATCACGAACTGATGCGGCTGGGGCTGGAGAGCGGCTTCGCCTCTGTCGCATGGGACGGGACGAAGGCGGGGCATGTCGCCCATGCCGCGATCCTCTATCTCACCGGCCA
>JAYRJH010000193.1:0-6046 GCA_041906415.1 Sphingomonas sp.
CGCTCACCCCGATCGGCAGCGCGGCGCTGATCGCGGATGCGCTGGTGCGCTATGGTTGGGACGCCCTGTCGTCGCTCGGTGCGTTCGCGGGCGCGGTCTATATCGGGCTGGGGCTGGTGCTGTTCGTGGTCTATCCGCTGATCCTTGTCGGCAACGGGCTTAACCCGGCGCGTTTCTTCGCCGGCGCATGGCCTGCGATCCAGCTCGGCTTCCTCTCCCGCTCCTCGGTCGGCACGCTGCCGGTGACGGAGGAGGTGACGGAACATCGGCTCGGCGTGCCGCGCGCCTATGCCGCCTTCGCGGTGCCGCTGGGCGCCACGACCAAGATGGACGGATGCGCCGCCATCTATCCCGCGATCTCGGCGATCTTCGTGGCGCAATTCTACGGCATTCCCCTGCACGCCAGCGATGCTGACGCTCACGCTCTCCACGCTCGGCCTGCCGCTGGAGGGCGCCGGGCTGCTGCTGGCGATCGATCCGATCCTGGACATGGGGCGGACGGCGGTGAACGTCGCGGGGCAGGCGCTGATCCCCACGGTGGTGGCGCGGCAGGCGGGCATCCTCGATCTCGCGCGCTTCAACCAGGCGGACGGCGAACGCGAGGTTTTCGCCTGAACCTCAGAAGCGCCAGCCGAACTCCACGCTGATCGTGCGCGGCTGGATGCCGAACACCTGCCCCACGCCGTAAAGGCCGGAGGAGATGCGCGCCGCGCTGGCGGAGCCGAGCAGGTTCTTCACCGTCACCCCCGCATCCCAGCGCGCGTGCTGGAGCAGGAACTGCGCGTCCATCTCCGCATGGGGCGGCGTGCGCTCGTAATATTGCGCGGCGGGATCGAAGGCGGAGGCGATCGGGCCGGTATATTTCATGTCCAGCCGCGCGATCGCCGCGAGGTCCGGCGAGAGCGGCGCGCTTCGTTGCAGCGCGGCGGTGAACGATAGCGAGGGCGCATTGGGAAGCCTGTCCCCCTTGTGCGCGATCAGCCCGCCGGTATCGATCGGCTGATCGCTGGTGAGCCGCGCGCGGAGCAGGCTCACGCGGCCCTCGATCGTGGTGCGGCTGTCGGGCAGGAAGGCGATCTCCCCCTCCATCCCGTCGATCGCGGCGCTGCCGACGTTGATATTATAGGCGAATGCGCTTCGCGGGGTGGAGAGCGGGAAGATCATGTCCCACCAGATGATGCGATAGATATTGGTGTTGATGCTCAGCCGATTGTCGAACGCATTGACCCGTGATCCCAGCTCGAAGCTCCACAGCCGGTCGGAGCGATAGTCGCGCTCCTCCTTCGATAATGCCGGCGTGATGTTCACGCCGCCGGGCCGGAAGCCCTGCGACGCCTGCGCATAGAACAACAGCCTGGCGGACGGGCGGTAGGAGAATTGCGCCTTCAGGTTTGAGCCGGTTTCGCCGGACGCGTAATAGCCGCCCTCCAGCGCGCCGGTGCCGGTGATCGGATTGGGTATCTCCACATTGCCGTCCGCGCTGCGCCGGTAATGGAACAGGCGCGCCCCCAGCGTGAGCGCGAACGGGCCGCCGAGATCGCGCTCCCATTCGCCGAACAGCGCCTGTTGCGAAAGCGTGCTGGTGATGTGGCGCACGCCGGTGACGTCCAGCACCTCGCCCGCGCGGCCGGTTCGCGGATCGGCGCGGAGCGCGTAGCTGGAAAGATCCTCGCGGCGCTGTTCCAGATAGAGGCCGATCGTCCATTTCGTCCGCCCCCCGTCGCCGGAGGCGAGGCGGAACTCGCCGTTCCAGTCCCTGAGCGTCATCGGCTGATAGAGTAGGGCGGGCAGACGGCTTGCGACCAGCGCGGCGAAGCTCTGATATTGCGCATCGGTGCAGGTGGTGGACGAGGACAGCCCGAAATAGCTCCGGCACGCGCCCGGATCGCCGGCCTGGCCGGCGGTCACGGCTGTATAGTCGATCTGCCTGAGCTGCCGCCAGATATAGTGCGATACGGTGAGCAGGCCCGAAATGCCGCCGAAATCGCGCTGGGCGGTGATGTTGTAGAGCGCGAGATCGCTGCGCTGCGGGGTGCGCGTCGTCTGGTCGTTGATGTGATAGCCGTCGCCGCGATACCAGAAGGTCGCGCCGTCCAGCCGGCTGTGCTGGATGACGGCGCTGGCCTGCACCGATGTCCGCGCGTCCGGCAGCCATGCCAGCGCCGCGCGCCCGCCGGCGCGCCGCATCCGGCCGTCATGACGCAGGCCCAGCAGGTCGTTCTCGATATACCCGCCAGATTGCCGGCCATAGAGCGAGGCGCGCATGGCGAGCGTTCCCGGTGCGATCGGGGCGTTGAGCGTCACCGATCCGCCGCCGCCGGGGCCTGCGCCCTCGGTCTGCTCCAGCCCCGCACGGCCTTCGCCGTGCCAGCCGGAGGGATCGGGGCGATTGAAGATGAAGCGCACCACGCCGCCCATCGCGCTCGCGCCGTAGAGCGTGCCCTGCGGCCCGCGCAGCACCTCCACGCGATCAATATCCACCAGATCGAGATCGGGCGCGAAGGCGCTGGGATCGAAATTGGTGCCGCCGGGGCCGCTCACCGGGCTTTCGTCATAATAGACGCCGACGGTCGGCTCGCCGGAGCTGACCAGCCCGCGAATGGCGAGCCTCTGCTGGCCCGCGCCCGCATCCAGCACCAGCAGTTCCGGGTGGCGGCGGGCGAGCGCCTTCACGTCCTTCAGCGCCGCCGCCGTCATGGTCGCGCCGCGCTCGACGCTCAGGCCCAGCGCGGTTTCATCGACCTTCGTTTCGCGCTTGAGCGCGGTGACGACGATCTGGCTTTCGTTGTGCTGCTCCTCCGCCGGAGCGGGGCGAGAAGGCGGAGAGGCGCGCAGCACCAGCACGGTCGTCCCCGAAATCCAGCGCGCGGCCAGCCCGTTCTCGCGCAGCAGCCGGCGCAGCAGCCTGTGCGGCGCTTCGGGCCGTGCCTGACCGGCGAAACGCCGGTTCCGCACCAGCGTGGGATCGAACAATATCTGCCATCCCGCCCCGCGTGCCAGCTGCGTCAGCGCGCCTTCCAGCGAGCCGGGCGCGATCGTCACCGTCTGCGCCGCCGCCGCCGGTGCAAGGAGCGCGCATGCCGCCCCCGCCAACACGGCGCATGTGCGACCCGACAGGCGCGATGATCGATGCAGAATCGGCTTTTCCCCTGGTCCCCGGTTCGCAAATTGCGCAACGAAATGGGAAAATCCACGCCGGACGACAGTTGACAGGCCTCCGCGCGGACGTTTTATTTCACCTTTGTGACCATAATCCCACACGGGGAGGGACGCGGATCATCGGGGGAAGCGATAAAGGCATGATTGCGCGGACAAATCCGGCCCCCGCGGACAATGCCGGGCCGACGCCGCAATTCCTGCGCTATCTTGGCGCGATCCGCTCGTTCGTTTCCAAGCGCGTCCACCCGGACGATCTGGACGACGTGGTGCAGGATGTGGCGCTCAAGATGCACCAGCGCGCCGGCCGCGCCGGCATCGAGAATTTCGAAGGCTATCTGTTCCAGGTCGCGCGCAGCGTGCTTGCCGATCACGGGCGGCGGCGGCGATCCGGCATGGCCGCGCTGCACGATCCGATCGAGGCGCATCACCATCCGGCCGAGATGCGCCTGCCGGACCGGATCGTGGAGCACCGGCAGGAGCTGCGCACCTTGCTCGGCGCGCTGGAGAGCCTGCCGCCGCGCTGCCGCCAGGCGATCGTGCTGCATCGGTTCGAGCATATGAACTATGCCGACATCGCCGGGCATATGGGCATATCGGTGAGCGCGGTGGAAAAGCATATCATGCGCGCTATCCGCCACCTGACCGCGTGCCGGGAAAAATGAGCGGGCCGATGCGAGAGGACGAAGCCGGACTGCCGGAGGATGTGGCCGCGCGCTGGTATGCCCGCGCGCAATCCGGCCGGCTGACGCTTGCGGAACAGGCCGCGCTGGCCGCGTGGCGCAATGCCGACCCCGCCAATACCCGCGCCTGGGTGGCGGTGGAGGACGCATATCGGTCGCTGGACGATTTCGCGGAAGCGCCGGAGATCATGGCCCTGCGCGCGGAAGCGCTGCAGGCCAGTGCGGTCCGCTGGCCGAGGGCCGCATCGATCGCCGGCGCGGTGCTGCTGGCGGCGGGCGCGATGGGCGGGGCATATGGCCTGCTCGGCCATTGGGACCGGCCCGCGCAGGACGCGCGGGAAACGCCCGTCGCCGCCACGCGGCATTACGAGACGGTCGTCGGCGAGATCCGCACGATCCGGCTGGCCGACGGATCGGACATGACGCTCAACACCGATTCCGAAGTCGCATTGCCCGCATGGAAGGGCGAGCGGCGCGTGCGGCTGTTGCGCGGCGAGGGCTTCTTCCGCGTCGCGAAGGACGCAGCGCATCCCTTCATCGTCGAATCCGGTGGGGGCAGCGTCCGCGCGGTTGGCACGGCCTTTTCGGTGCGCACCGACCCCGGGGGCTTCCGCGTCGCGCTGGCGGAGGGGAAGGTGAGCGTCTCCACGCCCGCGCGCCATGACGCGGCCCTGCTCATCGCAGGCCAGCGGCTGGCGGTGAAGGACGGCGCGATCAGCCGCAGCGACGGCGGGGTGGCGCAGGCGACTTCATGGCTGGCGGGCGAGGTGACGTTCCGCGACGAAACGCTGGGCGACGCGATCGCGGAGATGAACCGCTATTCGTCGCGCAAGATCGTGCTGGACGATGCACGGGCGAAGGGCCGCAAGCTGAGCGGCGTGTTCAAGACCGGCGATGTCGATACGTTCGTGCAGGCGCTCACCGCTTACGGCATGGCGCGGGTGCAATCCGAGGATGCAGGTGAAATCCGCCTCGGCGGAGATTGAGCGCGGAAAGCCGGCTCGTGGAAAGCGGGGGGAGGGCCGACCCGCTTCCCGCACGGATGTCGTGATCGGGAAGCCGTGAAGGAAACGGGCCGGTTGGTATGAAACGCATCGAAGGCCGGCGGAGTTCATGATCCCGCCGGCCGTTGGTCCGCTTATTGCGACGGTCCGTCGCGATAATTGAGCGCGGGCTTCCGGTCGCCCAGCATCGCCTTGTAGGCGAAGTCCGGTCCGCGCCGCTCGTTCAGCTCCGCCTTGGCCCTGGCGATCACGTCGGGGCTTTGCAGCAACTCCGCCCCCATCATCGACAGCGCCTGTTGCGCGACGATCGCGCCCTTCACGCCCAGCGTGGTGCCGCTCGCGGCGGAGGATTGCCAGCTATGCGCCGGTGTGCCCGGCACCCAGGTGGTGGTGGAGATGCCGATCGTCGGCACCGTCCAGCTCACGTCGGAAACGTCGGTCGAGCCGCCAACGCTGTCGTCCGAGCGCGGCCCCACGATGATCGTGGGGTCAAGCTTGCCCGGCTTCGGCAGGTTCTTCGTCATTTCATTGGCGAAGGCCATCTGCTCCGCATTCCAGGGATCGATCGGCACGCGCTTGAAATTGCGCATCGCCACATCGGCGAGCACGTTGTTCGGCAGCAGCGAATAGACGCCGCCGGTGATCTCGTAATCCGTGGTCGTCTCCGTTGCGATGGCCGCGCCCTGCGACGCCTTCACCACGCGCGCCCATACGTCGCGCACGATCTGCGGATTGGCCTGGCGGACGTAATAATAAACCTCGGCGAAATCCGGCACGACGTTCGGCGCCTTGCCGCCCGAGGTGATGACATAATGGATGCGCGTGCGATCCGGGATGTGCTCGCGCAGATGCTCCACGGCGATGTTCATCACCTGCACCGCATCCAGCGCGGAGCGGCCCTGATCCGGCGCGGCGGCGGCGTGGGCGGAAATCCCGTGGAAGCGGAACTTGCCGCTGATGTTCGCCAGCGACGGGCTGTTGGTGACGCTGTTGCCGTCGCCGGGATGCCAGTGGAGCACGGCGTCGACATCGTTGAACAGGCCGTCGCGCACCAGATAGACCTTGCCCGAGCCGCCCTCCTCGGCCGGCGATCCATAGACGCGCACCTCGCCCTTCACATTGTTGGCGGTCATCCATTCCTTGAGCGCGATGGCGGAGGCGACGGAAGCCGCGCCGAACAGGTTGTGGCCGCAGCCGTGCGCG
>JAYRJH010000194.1:0-5996 GCA_041906415.1 Sphingomonas sp.
CGCTCGCCATCCCGCTGCTGATCTTCGGCGCGGGCGCGATTGACGGCGGCGCGGGCGGGCTGAAGCTGCTCGCCGCGACCAGCCTGCTGCTGGTGGCGGGCGCGCCCTTCGTCGCGGGCGCGGCGATCCGCGCCGGGGCGGAATGAGCGGCCCTGCCGACCTGCTGTTCGCGGCCGGCGCAGGCTTCGTCGGCGGCGCGATGAACGCGCTGGCGGGCGGCGGCACGTTCGCGACGCTTCCCGCCCTGCTCGCGCTCGGCCTGCCCGCGAACGTCGCCAACGCCACCTCCAATTTCGCGCTGCTGCCCGGCGCGGCGACCAGCGCATGGGCATTCCGTGGCGAGCTTGCGCCGCTGGGGGGCGTGTCGATCCGCACGCTCGCCGCGATCACCTTCGCCGCCGGGCTGGTGGGCAGCGCCCTGCTGGTGGTGACGCCGGGGCGGGCGTTCGACTTCATCATCCCGTGGCTGGTGCTCTATGCCTTCGTCGTGCTCGCCTTCGGGGGGAAGGCCGCCGCCTGGCTGCGCGCGCGCGTGTCGATCGGGCCGCGCGCCTTGATGATCGTGCAGGCGCTGCTGGGCGTCTACGGCGGCTATTTCGGCGGCGGCATCGGGCTGATGACCACCGCCACCTACGGCCTGCTCGCCGGGCATGGCGTGCGCGAGATGTTCGCGCCGCGCACCCTGATGCTGGCGATCGCCAATGCGGCGGCGGCGATCGTGTTCGTCGTCGCGGGGCTCATCACATGGAGCGCCTGTCTGCCGATGCTGGCGGGATCGATCCTCGGCGGCTGGATCGGGGCGGATATCGGCAAGCGCCTGCCGCACGGCGCGGTGCGCGTCTGGACCCTGCTGGTGACGGGCGGCACGGCGGCGGTGTTCTTCTGGCGCGCCTATGCCTGAAGGCGACAAAAGGGGGCTGTCACGGGGCGGTTAGGGCGTTAGTCTGTCGCGCATGTCGCTGATCGATCTGTTCCTTTCGCGCACGGTGAAGCGCGGCCGCCTCACCCTGCTCCGCCCGAATACGCCGCCGACCACCTTCGGCATGCCCGCGCCCGGCTATCCCGAGGTCACGATCCGCTTCGCCGACAAGGGCGTGGCGCTCGCCATCGCGCGCAACCCGGCGTTGGGCGCGGGCGAATGTTTCATGAACGGCCGGCTGATCGTGGAGCAGGGCGATATCCGCGATCTCGTCAACCTGCTGACCATGAACGACAAATGGGAGGAAGGGCAGGACAGGCTCGATCCGAGCTGGATCAGCCGCGCCGCCGGATCGGTGAAGCACCGCGTCGACCGCATCAACATGGAGCGCCGCTCCAAGAAGAACGTCGCGCACCATTACGACCTGTCCGGCCGGCTCTACGATCTCTTCCTCGATCGCGACAAGCAATATAGCTGCGCCTATTTCACCGATCCCGCCAACGGGCTGGAGCAGGCGCAGCACGACAAGCTCGCGCATATCGCCGCCAAGCTGCTGCTGAAGCCGGGGATGCGCGTGCTCGATATCGGCTGCGGCTGGGGCGGGATGGCGCTTTTCCTCAACCGGCATTTCGGCGTGGAGGTGCTGGGCGTCACCTTGTCCGAGGAACAGCTCAAGGTCGCCCGCGAACGCGCCGAGGCGGCCGGCGTGGCGGACAAGGTGCGATTCGAGCTGATCGACTATCGGCGCGTCACGGGGACGTTCGACCGCATCGTATCGGTCGGCATGTTCGAACATGTCGGCCCGCCGCAATATCGCACCTTCTTCAGGAAATGCCGCGACCTGCTGGCCGAGGACGGCGTGATGCTGCTGCACACGATCGGCCGCATGGGCGAGCCGGGCGTCACCGACGACTGGACGGTGAAATATATCTTCCCCGGCGGCTACAACCCCGCGCTCTCCGAGATCGTGCGCGGCTACGAGGGGCTGCGGATGTTCCCCACCGATATCGAGGTGCTGCGGCTGCATTATTCATGGACGCTCGATCACTGGTATGACCGCACCGTCGCTGCGAAGGAGGCGATCGTCGCGCTCTACGACGAGGATTTCTACCGCATGTGGACCTTCTACCTCGCGGGCGCGGGCGCGGCGTTCCGCCACGGGGGGTTGTGCAACTATCAGGTGCAGCTTTCCAAGGGCCGCCTCGCCGTGCCGGTGACACGCGATTACATGTTCGAAGGCGAACGGGCCTTGCGCGAATCCGCTCCCTCCGCATAGGGGGCGGCCATGAGCGAGAAGATCAACCGCGTCGTCCTGGCCTACTCCGGCGGGCTGGATACCAGCGTCATCCTGAAATGGCTTCAGCAGACCTATGGCTGCGAGGTCGTCACCTTCACCGCCGATCTCGGCCAGGGCGAGGAACTGGAGCCGGCGCGCAAGAAGGCGGAGCAGGCGGGCGTGAAGCCCGAGCACATCTTCATCGACGACCTGCGCGAGGAGTTCGTCAAGGACTACGTCTTCCCGATGATGCGCGCCAATGCGCTCTATGAAGGGCTGTATCTGCTCGGCACCTCGATCGCGCGGCCGCTGATCGCCAAGCGCCAGATCGAGATCGCGAAGATGGTCGGCGCGGATGCGGTGAGCCACGGCGCGACCGGCAAGGGCAACGATCAGGTCCGCTTCGAACTGGGCTATTACGCGCTCGCGCCAGACATCAAGGTGATCGCGCCGTGGCGCGAATGGGACCTCACCAGCCGCACCAGGCTGATCGAGTTCGCCGAGGCGCACCAGATCACCGTCGCCAAGGACAAGCGCGGCGAAGCGCCCTTCTCCACCGATGCGAACCTGTTGCACACCTCCTCCGAGGGCAAGGTGCTGGAGGACCCGTGGCAGGAGGTGCCGGATTACGTCTATTCGCGCACGGTGAACCCGGAGGACGCGCCGGACCAGCCCGAATATATCACGATCGATTTCGAGCGCGGCGACGGCGTGGCGCTGAACGGCGAGGCCTGCTCGCCTGCCACGCTGCTGACGAAGCTCAACGAGCTTGGCCGCAAGCACGGCATCGGCCGGCTCGATCTGGTCGAGAACCGCTTCGTCGGCATGAAGTCGCGCGGCATGTACGAGACGCCGGGCGGCACGATCTATCACCTCGCGCATCGCGGGATCGAGCAGCTCACGCTCGATCGCGGCGCGGCGCATCTGAAGGACGAGCTGGCGCCGCGCTATGCCGAGCTGATCTACAACGGCTTCTGGTTCGCGCCGGAACGCGAGATGCTGCAGGCCGCGATCGATTACAGCCAGGAGAAGGTGGCCGGCACCGTTCGGCTGAAGCTCTACAAGGGCAATGTGATCGTGGTCGGCCGCAAGTCGCCCAACTCGCTCTACAGCGAGAAGGTGGTGACGTTCGAGGACGATCAGGGCGCCTACGATCAGCGCGATGCCGCGGGCTTCATCAAGCTCAACGCGCTGCGGCTGCGCCTGCTGGGGCGGCGGGACGGCTGATCCACGCCACGCGGACCCGGTGCTGCGCGTAAAGTTGCGCGACCAGCGCGAGCGGCAGCACCGGCCCCGCCGCCAGCCCGATCGGGTAGGCGATCTGCGGTGCGACGAAGCCGATCCCGGCCAGCCAGCGCGCGCGCCGGTCGGCTTGCGGATCGCACACAATCGCCCATGCGGCGATCGCGGGCACGATCAGGTCATAGGCGAGCGCATAGGGCAGCACGAGGAAGGTGGCGGTCGCGCCCAGCATCGCCACCTCGCGTATCGCGGCGCAATCGCGGATCGCCGAGACGACCACCCATAAGGCCCAGCCCGCCACCAACGCATGCACCGCCCAGCCGGCCGCCCAGCCGACATGCCACTGGCGCAGCATCGCCACGGTGGAGGTGGTCATCGCATCGGCGAAAGGCGACGCGCCATCCACGAACGCCGCCTGTCGCGGCAGCGCCACGCCGATGAACTGTCGCCACGGCTCAATCCCATAGACCGCCACGCTCGCGACAACCGCGCCGGTCGTGCCCACCCCGGCCACGGCGAATGCGCGCCATTGCCCCCTGAGCGCGAGGATCAGCGGGATCAGCACCGCGATCTGCGGCTTCGCGACGAAGGCTGCCGTCAGCAGCCCGGCCAGCACCGGCCGCCGCTCCAAGAGTGCGAAGATCGCTAGCCACAGGGCCGCGAGCAGGAAGCCGGATTGCCCGAAATGTACGTTGAGCAGCGCCGCCGGCGTCAGCGCCGCCAGCCAGAACGGCCCAGCCCCCGCCGGCCACCAGCGCCGTGTGGCCCATAGGAACAGCGCCCCAGTCCCCGCAATCCACGCCAGCAGGGCGAGCCGATAAGGCATCAGCGCCACCAGTTGCGCGGCGGGATAGAAGGTTGGCGGATAGGAGAACACGCGCCACATGACGGGGCCGAACATCCCTTCCTGCCATGCGGTGAAGACGGCGGGATCGTAGAGACGGGCCCATGCCCCCTGCCCCACGAAATGCCCTGCCGCCCACAGGTTCGCGAAATCGCAGAACCACGGGCGTAGATCGGCGGGCGCGCGCAGTACCGCCACGATGCGGGCGGCGAGGAGCGCCGTCACGATCGCGCAACCCGAAAGCCAGAGGAGAGCCTTGCCCGATCGCATCCGCGCGAGAATGCCCCGGCCCGGTGAAATTTCCCTTAACCATGATCCCTGAGCGGAAATTTAGCGGCGATTAACCATCTCTTAGCGCTTCTCCCGCAATTTCCCGCGAACGGGGATTTGCGGAGACACTCCTGACATGCGGCACGATCAAGCGGTGGACGTCGCCATCATCGGCGCTGGCCCGGCCGGGCTGACGGCTGCCTATCTGCTCGGCAAGGCGGGTTATTCGGTCGCCGTGATCGAGAAAGATCCCCATTATGTCGGCGGGATCAGCCGCACCGTGGAGCATCAGGGCTTTCGCTTCGACATCGGCGGGCACCGCTTCTTCTCGAAATCGCAGGAAGTCGTGGATCTGTGGAACGAGATCCTGCCGGACGATTTCATCGAACGCCCGCGCATGAGCCGCATCTATTATGAGGGCAAGTTCTACAGCTATCCGCTGCGCGCGTTCGAGGCGCTGGGCAATCTCGGCCTGATCCGGTCCGCCCTGTGCATGGCGAGCTTCGCCAAGGCGAAGCTGTTCCCCAACCGCGACGTGAAAAGCTTCGAGGACTGGACGATCAACGCCTTCGGCCGGAAGCTCTATTCGATCTTCTTCAAGACCTATACCGAGAAGGTATGGGGGATGCCGTGCGACGAAATGTCCGCGGACTGGGCGGCACAGCGCATCAAGGGCCTGTCGCTGTGGGGCGCGGTTACGGACGGGCTGAAGCGCAGCCTGGGCCTCAACAGGCGCCCTAATGACGGGATGGCGGTGAAGACGCTGCTGGAGAGCTTCCGCTACCCGCGTCTCGGCCCGGGCATGATGTGGGAGGCGGCGCGGGACAAGGTGCGGGGCCACGGCAATCGCGTGCTGATGGGCCATGCGCTGAAGCAATTGAGCTTCAACGACGCGACGCAGCGCTGGACGGTCGCCGCGACCGATCAGGCGGGCGAAGCGCTGGCGATCAGCGCCGCGCATGTCATCTCCTCCGCCCCGATGCGCGAGCTGGCGACGCGGCTCCACCCGTTGCCCAAGGCGCTGCCGGAAGCGGCGAACCTGAAATATCGCGATTTCCTGACCGTGGCGCTGATGATCCGCTCGCCCGATCTGTTCCCGGACAACTGGATCTATATCCACGATTCGAAGGTGAAGGTGGGCCGGGTGCAGAACTTCCGTTCGTGGTCGCCGGAAATGGTGCCCGACGCGGATATCGCTTGCGTCGGCCTCGAATATTTCTGCTTCGAGGGCGACGGCCTGTGGTCCTCCAGCGACGAGGATCTTGTCGCGCTGGCGACTCGGGAGATGGTGCAGCTCGGCCTGTGCGACGCGGACCAGGTGGCGGGCGGCACGGTGGTGCGGCAAGAGAAGGCCTATCCCGTCTACGACGGGGATTATGCCGCCAATGTCGATGCGCTGCGCCGGGAGATCGAGGCGCGCTATCCCACGCTCCATTGCATCGGCC
>JAYRJH010000195.1:0-5969 GCA_041906415.1 Sphingomonas sp.
CGAGCATACCACCGCCCCGCCGGATGAGAGCGATCCCCGCTGACGGCTACGCGGGTTCCGCCATCAGGTCAGTCAGGTCCAGCCCGAGCAGGTCGATATAGCCGCGGATGCGGGGCCATTGGCTCTGCATGAACGCATCGCGTTCGGCGACGCGCAGCCGCTCCGCCGCGCCGGGCAGGACGAACATCCCCACGCCGCGCCGCACCTCGACATAGCCGTCGTCCTGAAAGCTCTGATAGGCCTTGGCGACGGTCAGCGGGTTCGCGCCATGCTCGGCCGCCAGCGCGCGCACCGAGGGAAGCTGGTCGCCCGCGCCGAAATCGCCGCGCAGGATCGCCGCCGCGATGGTCGCGCGGAGGCGGATGTAGACCGGGCTGTCCTCGTTGCTCAAAGCTGTCATGCTGCCTTAATACAGCAAGGGACGAAAAAAGCGAGTCCTAACCCTGCCAATGGCTAATGACCGCTGCCGGATCGGGGCGGGGACGCTCTTCCAGCGGCTTGCCCGGCGTGCCGATGAAGATGAAGCCCGCGAGCCGCTCCGGGGCCGCGCCGAAGGCGTCGCGCACGCGATCGGAAAAGGTCGGCCAGCCGGTCAGCCAGCCGCCCGCATAGCCCATGGCATGGGCCGCATGGAGCAGGTTCATGCAGGCCGCGCCGGCCGAAAGCTCCTGTTCCCACAAGGGAATCTTGCTGTCCACGCGGGGCGAGGAGAGCACCACCACCAGGGCCGGGGCCTGATGCGCGAACTGCTCCAGCGCCTCGATCTCGATCCTCTTCGCCTCCGGGCGCTCGGCGCGATAGGCGTCCGCGATGACCCGCGCCAGCGCGGCGCGCTTGTCCGCATCGACGATCACGAAGCGCCATGGCGCGAGCTTGCCGTGATCGGGCGTGCGCGCGGCAAGGGCGCAGATCCGCTCCAGCGCCGCCGAATCCGGGCCGGGCGCGACCAGATCGCGCGGCTTGCCGGAACGGCGGGTGGCGAGATGCGTGAGCGGGGTGGAGAGATCGTTGAACATGGCCCCTCACCTATGTTCCCCGCGCGCTCGCGCCAAGGCCCCCCGCGCCCGCATATTTACTCCTGCACCATTCCCGCTAGTTTCCACCGCAACGAAATCTCAGAGAAAGACAGACGCTATCATGGTGGAAACCCCGACCGCGGACAGCCCGCGCGAGCCGGATATCACCCACGTCAATCCGGCGTCGGAGCAGACATGGTTCGGCCACCCGCGCCAGCTCGCCCGCCTTTTCTCCACGGAGATGTGGGAGCGGTTCGGCTATTACGGGATGCGCGCGCTCCTCACCCTCTACCTCACCCAGCATTTCCTGTTCGGGGACCGGGAGGCGACCGGGCTTTACGGGGGCTATACCGCGCTCGTCTATCTCACGCCGCTGATCGGCGGCTATCTGGCGGACCAGTATCTGGGATCGAAGCGCGCGGTGAAGTTCGGCGCGATCATCATGGCGCTCGGCTATTTCCTCCTGTGCTTCGGCGGCCAGACCGCGAAGCCCTATGCCACGATCGACGGCCAGCGATACGAAGTCAGCATCGACAGCGCGAAGGGCGCGGAGACGCGCTATGTCGTCGATCACGGCGAGAAGCTGAAGATCAAGGGCAATGACGACAGGTCGATCGACCTGATCGCGGCCGACGGGCAGGCGAAGCGCCATATCGCGCCCGGCGGATTCCAGTCCGACGCGGATCGCAGCCCGCTCCACGTGATGATCCTGCTGATCGCGCTCAGCATGGTTTCCACCGGCAACGGCTTCTTCAAGCCCAATATCTCCACCATGGTCGGCGAGCTTTACGAACAGGGGGACCGGCGGCGCGACAGCGGGTTCACCATCTTCTACATGGGGATCAACCTCGGCTCGCTCTTCTCGCAATTGCTGTGCCCGTGGCTCGCGGTCGCGGTCGGCTGGTGGGCCGGCTTCGGGCTGGCGGCGATCGGCATGGTGTTCTCCTGGTGCCTGATCCAGTTCAACGGCGGCAAGCTCGACGGCTATGGCGAGCCGCCGAAGCGCGAGGGGCCGGATCGCGCGCTCCTCATCTACGGATGCGCGCTGCTGGCGATCCCGGTGTTCTATTTCCTCTACACCAACCTGATGCACGCCGTCTCCGCCCCGCCCTCCTCGGGGATCGTCGGCTACGTCCTGTCGCTGCCGCTGATGGGGAAGCTGCTGTTCGGCACCTTCCTGCTTTCGGTGCCCGGCATCCTGATCTGGTCCTATGCCGCGGGCGACAGGCGCGAGTTCCAGATGATGCTGGCGGCGATGGTCCTGATCGTCTTCAACGTCGTGTTCTGGACATTGTTCGAGCAGGCGGGATCGAGCCTGACGCTCTACGCCGACCGCAACACCGACCTGAGCGTGTTCGGCCTGTTCTCGATCACCGCCGGGCAGACGCAATTCTTCAACGCCGCCTTCATCGTGATCCTCGCGCCGCTGATGAGCATCCTGTGGGGGGCGCTTGCGAAGCGCGGGCTGGAACCGACCGTGCCGGTGAAGTTCGGCATCGCGCTGATCGGCGTGGGCGCGGGCTTCCTGTTCCTCGTCTGGGGCGGCGGCTTCGCCGGGCCGGACTTCAAGGTGGCGATCTGGTGGCTCGCGGGGCTTTACCTGATCCACTCGCTCGCCGAATTGTGCATCTCGCCGGTGGGCCTCAGCATGATAACCAAGTTGTCGATCGCGCGCGTCGTCGGGCTGATGATGGGCGTGTGGTTCCTGTCGATCTCGGTCGCGCAATATGTCGCCGGCGTGGTGGCGCAGGTGGCGAGCGTGGACACGGTCGGCGGGCAGGTGACGAACCTGAAGGTCAGCCTGGACACCTATAACGGGGTGTTCTGGACGATCGGGCTGGTCGCGGCCGGGATCGGCGTGTTCCTGCTGCTGCTGTCCCCGATCATCAAGAAATGGATGCACGGCGTGCAATAAGATTATGGTGCCGGCCGGGATCAGGAAAGATAAGATCGTCCCGCCGGCTTCCATCGCAACCCGGTTTCCCTATATGCCGGCAGGCGAAGACATGCGGGGAGAGGAGAAGAAATGCTCGGTTTGATGCAGCACGGCGCGCTGACGGTGGACAAATTCCTCGATCACGCCGCCGCGTGGCATGGCGCGCGCGAGGTCGTCTCGCGCGATGCGGCGGGCGCGGTGAGCCGCAGCAACTACGGCGAGCTGCACGCGCTGGCGAAGCAGGTGTCGAGCGGCCTCGCCCGCGCCGGCATCCGCCCCGGCGATCGCGTGGCCACGATGGGATGGAACAGCGGACGCCATTTCGCCGCATGGTTCGGCGCCACGAACATGGGCGCGGTGCTGCATACGCTGAACCCGCGCCTGTTCCTCGAGCAGATCGCCTATATCGCCAATCATGCTGGCGATCGCATCCTGTTCGCCGATCCCGCCTGCGCCGAGCTCGTCGGGCAGCTCCTGCCGCAGGCGCCGACGATCGAGCGCGTGATCTTCTTCTGCGCGCCGGACGAGATGCCCGGGACAGACTATCCCGCCACCGCCTTCGACGCATGGGCGGCGGGCGAGCCGGCGGAATATGCCTGGGGCGGCTTCGACGAGAACAGCGCCTGCGGCCTTTGCTACACCAGCGGGACGACCGGCAATCCGAAGGGCGTGCTCTATTCGCACCGCTCGAACTACATCCATTCGCTGATGACCTTGCAAGCCGACGCGCTGGCGCTGTCAGCGCGCGATACCGTGCTGATGGTGGTGCCGATGTATCACGCCAATGCGTGGGGCGTGGTCTATTCCGCCCCCGCCGTGGGCGCGAAGCTGGTGCTGCCGGGGCAGAGGATGGACGGCGAGTCGCTGGTCGACCTGATCGAGCAGGAGGAAGTCACCGTCTCCTCCGCCGTGCCGACGATCTGGCAGGGGATGCTGCAATATCTGCGCGCCAGCGGGCGCGGGCTGGGCAAGCTGGAGCGCGTGACGGTGGGCGGCTCCGCATTGCCGGAGGCGCTGGTCCGCGCCTTCCGCGACGATTATGGCGTGAACATGATCCAGGGCTGGGGGATGACGGAAACCTCCCCGCTCTGCACCATCTCCACGCCCTCCGCCGAGGTGGCGGCGATGGGGCCGGACGAGCAGATCGCCTATACCATCAAGCAGGGCCGCCTGCTTCCGGGCCTGGAGATGAAGCTGGTCGACGACGCGGGCAACCGCCTGCCGCATGACGGCAGCACGCCGGGCCGGCTGATGATAAAGGGGCCGACGATCGTGGCCGGCTATTTCGGCGGCGAGGGCGGCGACATCCTGGACGAGGAAGGCTTTTTCGACACCGGCGACGTCTCCACGATCGACGGGCGCGGCTATATGCAGATCACCGACCGCGCGAAGGACGTCGTGAAATCCGGCGGCGAATGGATCAGCTCGATCGAGATCGAGAATATCGCCACCGGCCATCCCGCGGTCGCGCTGGCGGCGGTGATCGGCGTGACGCATCCGAAATGGGACGAGCGGCCGATCCTGCTCTGCCAGCTCAAGCAGGGCGCGAGCGCCTGCCGCGAGGACGTGCTGGCTTTCCTGGACGGCAAGATCGCGAAATGGTGGATGCCGGATGACGTTCTGTTCGTGGACGAAATCCCGCTCGGCGCGACCGGCAAGATCGACAAGAAGCTGATCCGCCAGCAGCTGACGGGCTATACCCTGCCGTTCGAGGCAGCGCGCTGAGCGCGTCGCCTCCCCTCTTGATCGCCATCAAATTGCGTCTAGCCTGTCCGGGTTAGGAAGATGCGGACATCATGAGGAGAGGCGAGGTGCAGCAGACGCAGGCTGGAACCCGACACGATGCGGCGACGCATGTCGACGTGCTGATCGTCGGCGCGGGCATTTCCGGGGTCGGTTCGGCATATCATCTTCAGGATCAATGCCCGGACAAGAGCTATCTGATCCTTGAGGCCAAGGACACGTTCGGGGGCACCTGGGAAACGCACAAATACCCCGGCGTCCGCTCGGATTCGGATCTCTACACCTTCGGCTACCGCTTCAAGCCATGGATCGGCACCCCGATCGCGAGCGGCGCGGAGATCCTGAAATACATGGGCGAGGTGATCGCGGAGAACGGGATCGACCGCCACATCCGCTACGGCCACCGCATCACGGCCTGCCGCTGGTCGAGCGCGGAGAACCTCTGGCATGTCGACGCGGTGCGCAAGGCGGACGGCGCGACCGTCTCCTTCACCGCGAATTTCATGTGGATGTGCCAGGGCTATTACGACCACGAAAAGCCCTATATCCCCGACTGGCCGGGCCGGGAGGATTATCGCGGGCTGTTCGTACACGCCCAGCTCTGGGATCCGAAGACCGATTATGCCGGTAAGCGCATCCTGGTGATCGGATCGGGCGCCACCGCCGCAACGGTCGTGCCCGCGCTGGCGGAGACGGCGGCGCACGTCACGATGCTGCAACGCTCGCCGACCTACTTCTTCTGCTCGCCGAACCAGAACGAGCTGGCCGACCGGCTGCGCGAGATCGGGGTGGACGAGCCGACGATCCACCGCGTCGTGCGTCTCCAAGTGCTGCACGATCAGGACGTGCTCACCCGCCGCTGCCAGGAGGAGCCGGAGGCGGTGTTCGAGGAGCTGAAGGCGCTGGTGCGCGCCTATGCCGGCGAGGATTTCCAGTTCGAGCCGCATTTCACCCCGCGCTATCGCGTGTGGCAGCAGCGGCTGGCCTTCTGCCCGAATGGAGACATCTTCCAGGCCGTCGCGGCGGGGAAGGTGAGCGTCGTCACCGACCAGATCGAGCGCTTCACCGAAAAAGGCGTGCTCACGAAGTCGGGCGAGGAGCTGGAGGCGGATATCGTCATCGCCGCCACCGGGTTCCGCCTGTCGGTGCTGGGGGACATCCCCTTCTCGGTCGACGGCCGGGCGATCGACTGGCACGATACGGTCAACTATCGCGGCATGATGTTCACCGGCGTGCCCAACCTCTTCTGGGTGATGGGCTATTTCCGCGCGAGC
>JAYRJH010000196.1:0-369 GCA_041906415.1 Sphingomonas sp.
TGGGCGCGCGCGAACTGAGTTTCACCGTCGCCCAGCCGGGCGACCATTGGGTGTCGAACGCGCTGGCGGTGATCGCCGCGGTCGATGCGGCCGGCGGCGACCTTGGGTTGGCCGGGCTCGCGCTCGGCGAGCTTGGCGGGCTTCAGGGGCGCGGGCAGAGGTTCACGGCGACGATCGAGGGAGGCGAGGCGCTGGTGATCGACGAAAGCTACAACGCCAATCCGGCATCGATGGCGGCGACGCTGGCGGTGTTGGCGCATGAGCCGGGGCGACATGTCGCGGTGCTCGGCGAGATGCGCGAGCTGGGCGCGGCGAGCGACGCCTATCACGCCGCGCTGGCGGACGAGGTGATCGACGCGCGCGTCGAAA
>JAYRJH010000196.1:379-5869 GCA_041906415.1 Sphingomonas sp.
GCTGGTCGGCGAAAGGATGCGCCCGCTGGCGGAGGCTCTTGAGGGGCGCGTCGATTTCGTCCATGTGCCCGATGCCGCGACCGCGCTTGATCGCCTGAGACAGGTGATCGCGCCGGGCGATGCGGTGCTCGTCAAGGGATCGAACGGGGTCGGGTTGTCGCGGGTGGTCGCGGCGCTCGCCGGGGGCGTGTTCTAGTGCTGTATCTTCTCGCCGAAAGCCTCGGCTTTCCGGGCATCCTCAACCTGATCCGCTACCTTTCGTTCCGCACCGGCGGCGCGGTGGCGACGGCGCTGTTCATCGGCCTGGTCATCGGGCCGAAGTTCATCGGCTGGCTGCGCGTGCGGCAGGGCAAGGGCCAGCCGATCCGCGCGGACGGGCCGCAGAGCCACCTCGCCAAGCGCGGCACGCCGACGATGGGCGGGCTGATGATCCTGACCAGCCTGTCCCTCGCGATCCTGATCTGGATGGACCTCAGAAATCCCTTCGTCTGGGCGAGCCTGTTCGTGACTTTGGGCTTCGGCGCGATCGGCTTCATGGACGATTACGACAAGGTGACGAAGGCCACCACGGCCGGGATACCGGGGCGCGTGCGCCTGTTGCTGGAGTTCATCATCGCCGGCGTCGCGGCGTGGATCATCAGCCAGGAGAACGGGACGGGGCTGTTCCTGCCGTTCACCAACCGCTTCTATCTCGACCTGGGGCTGTTCTACCCGCTTTTCGCGGCCTTCACGATCGTGTCGTTCGGCAATGCGGTGAACCTGACGGACGGGCTGGACGGACTTGCCACCATGCCGGTCATCATCGCGGCGGTGGCGTTCATGATTATCGCCTATCTGGCGGGCAACGTGAAATTCGCCGACTATCTCGGCATCCCGCACGTGCCGCGCGCGGGCGATCTGGCGATCTTCTGCGGGGCGATGGTGGGGGCCGGCCTCGCCTTCCTCTGGTATAACGCGCCGCCGGCGGCGGTGTTCATGGGCGACACCGGCAGCCTTGCCTTGGGCGGCGCGCTGGGGACGATCGCGGTGATCGCGCATCACGAGATCGTGCTGGGGATCATCGGCGGCCTGTTCGTGGTGGAGGCGCTTTCGGTCATCATCCAGGTCGCGGTCTACAAGCGCACCGGCAAGCGCGTGTTCCGCATGGCCCCGATCCACCACCATTTCGAGCAACTCGGCTGGAGCGAGCCGACCGTGGTGATCCGCTTCTGGATCATCGCGCTCGTGCTGGCGCTGGCGGGCCTGTCCACGTTGAAGCTGCGATGATCGTATCCTCGCACTGGCGCGGCAGACGTTATGCGGTGCTCGGCCTCGCGCGGACCGGGGCGGCGACCGTGCGCGCGCTCGTCGCGGGCGGCGCGCAGGTCGTGGCGTGGGACGGCGATCCGGCGCGGCGCGAAGGCTTCGAGGGCGTGGAGATCGCGGACCTCGACGGCATCGACCTGTCCGGCTTCGATGCGCTGGTCGTGTCGCCGGGTGTGCCGCTCAACACGCATCCGCTGGCGGCGAAGGCGCGCGCGACCGGCGTCGCGATCACCGGCGACATCGAATTGTTCGCGGAAGCGCGGGCGGACCTGCCGCCGCACAAGGTGGTCGGCATCACCGGCACCAACGGCAAGTCCACCACCACCGCGCTCGTCGCGCATATCCTGAAGACGGCGGGCGCGCCCGCATTGATGGGCGGCAACATCGGCCTGCCGATCCTCGGGCAGGAGCCGCTTCCGGCGGGCGGCGTCTATGTGCTGGAGCTTTCGAGCTACCAGATCGACCTGACGCAGAGCCTCGATTGCGACGTGGCGGTGCTGCTGAACGTCACGCCCGACCATCTCGATCGCTATGACGGCTTCGCTGGCTATGCCGCCTCCAAGGCGCGGCTGTTCGCGATGCAGTCGCCGACCCACGAGGCGGTGATCGGGATCGGCGATGCGCCTTCCGCGGATATCGCGCGTTCGCTGTCGGCGCGTGCAGAGCATCTGACGAAGATCGCGCCGGGCGTGTGCCTCGACCAGTCGCGCTGGCCGAGCCTGCAAGGGCCGCACAACGCCCAGAACGCGCTCGCCGCCATCGCCGTCGCAAAGGCGCTCGGGATCGGCGAGGGCGACATCGATCGCGCGCTGGAGACGTTCGCCGGCCTGCCGCACCGGATGGAGAAGGTGGGCGAGGTGGCCGGCGTCGCCTATGTCGACGACAGCAAGGCGACCAACCCGGAAAGCACCGCGCCCGCGCTCGGCGCCTTCCCGCGCGTCCACTGGATCGTCGGCGGGCGCGCGAAGGGCGACGATCTCGACGCCTGCCGCCCGTATTTCGGCCATGTCGTGCGCGCCTATACGATCGGCGAGGCGGGGCCGCGCTTCGCCGCGATCCTGAAGCAGGCGATGCCGGTGGAGGAAGCGGGCACGCTCGCAGCCGCCGTCTCCGGCGCGGCGAAGGCGGCGCGGCCGGGCGAGGTGGTGCTGCTGTCGCCGGCGGCGGCGTCTTTCGATCAATTCCGCGATTACGAGCATCGCGGCCAGGCGTTTCGCGACGCGGTAGGGGCGTTGGCATGAGCGAGGAACGGGCGGAAATCCTGAACGAGGCGGGCCTGCGCGCGCGGCTGAAGGGCCGTGGCGGGCGCGGCGACCGCTCGCCGCTCGGCACATGGTTCTGGGACACGGACCGGCTGCTGCTGGTGCTGACGCTGGCGCTGATCGCGGTCGGCCTGCTCGCGGTGGCGGCGGCCAGCCCGGCGAGCGCCGTGCGCTATTCCGGCGAGCATGTGAAATTCCCGCCGCTCTATTATTTCTGGCGTCAGGTGATGTGGGTGGCGGTGTCGCTGCCGGTGCTGTTCGTCACCTCCATGCTGCCGGTGAACACCGCGCGGCGGCTGGCCGTGCTGGGGTGCGGCGTGTTCGCGGTCCTGCTGGCGCTCACCCCGCTGATCGGCGTGACGGTGAACGGCGCGCGGCGCTGGATCGGCGTGGGCGTGGCGCAGTTCCAGCCATCGGAATTCCTGAAGCCCTGCTTCATCGTCACGGTTGCATGGCTGCTTTCGCTGCGCGCGCGTGACGAGGATCTGCCGGTGACGGCGATCACCTTCGGCCTGACGGCGACGGTGGCGGGGATGCTGATGCTCCAGCCCGATCTCGGGCAGACGATCATCTTCTGCGCCGTGTGGCTGGCGCTGCTGATGATCGCGGGCACGCCGATGCGCACGATCGCGGGCTTCGTCGCGCTGGCGCCGGCGGGGCTGGTCGCGGCCTATGTGTTCTACGGCAATGCGCGCGCGCGGATCGACGCCTTCCTGTTCCCGGACGCGGAGGGGACGGGCGCGGCCGACCATTACCAGACCAACGCGGCCCATGCCACGCTGACGGCGGGCGGCTGGACGGGCACCGGCCCCGGCGGCGGCACGGTGAAATTCGGGCTTCCCGAAGCGCATACGGATTATATCTATTCCGTCATCGGCGAGGAGTTCGGATTGATCGCGTGCATGATAATCGCGGTGATGTTTCTGGCGATCGTGGTGCGCGTGTTCATCAAGCTGCTCGACGAACAGGATAATTTCAAGCTGCTCGCGGCCGGGGGCCTTGCCACGCAATTCGGCGCGCAGGCGCTCGTCTCCATGGCGGTCAACACCGGCCTCGCGCCGTCAAAGGGCATGACCTTGCCGTTCATCAGCTATGGCGGCTCCTCCATGATCGCGCTTTCGATCGGGATGGGCCTGCTGCTCACCTTCACCCGGCGCAACCCGTTCCTGCTGCGCAGCCCCTATGTGACGCGCTGGGGGTCGATGTGACGCGCGCGCGGCATTTCGTCCTCGCGGCGGGCGGCACCGGGGGGCATATGGTCCCGGCCGCAGCGCTGGCGGAAGAATTGATCCGGCGCGGGCATCGCGTGGCGCTGGTCTCGGACGAGCGCGGCGTGCGCTTCCCCGGCCTGTTCGAAGGCGTGCAGACGCACATCCTGCCCGCCGGTCGCTTCGCCGGAGGGCCGATGGGCTGGGCGAAGGCGGCGCGCGAGATGTGGCGCGGGCGGGCGATGGCGCGGGAGCTTTACCGCACCTTCCAGCCCGCCGCCGTGGTGGGCTTCGGCGGCTATCCCGCCTTCCCCGCGTTGTCCGCGGCCTTCGCCGACAAGCTCCCGACCGCGATCCACGAGCAGAACGCCGTGCTGGGCCGCGTCAACCGGCTGGTCGCGCGGCGGGTGGACGCCATCGCCACATCCTATGGCGAGACGGAGCGGCTGAAGCCCGCCTTCCTCGGCAAGACGCATTGCGTGGGCAATCCGGTGCGCGACAACGTGCTGGCGTTGCGCGCGAAGCCTTATCCGCTGCTGGAGGAGGACGGCATCTTCCGCGTGCTCGTCACCGGCGGGTCGCAGGGCGCGAGCGTGCTGAGCAAGGTGGTGCCGGACGGCCTCGCGATGCTGCCGGTCGCCTTCCGCCGCCGCCTGCAGGTGACGCATCAGGCGCGGGTGGAGGATATCGACGCCGCGCGCGCCAAATATGCCGAGCTGGATATCGCGGCGGACCTCGCCACCTATCTGCCCGACCTGCCGGAGCATCTCGGCTGGGCGCATGTCGTGATCGCGCGCGCGGGCGCGTCCACCATCGCGGAGCTGACGGCGGCGGGCCGCCCCGCCATCCTCGTGCCCCTGCCGTCGGCCACCGACGACCACCAGACCGCCAATGCGCGGGAGATCACGCGGGCGGGCGGCGCGCGGACGATCCCGCAGAGCCAGTTCACCCCTTCGGAGCTTGCCAAGCAGATGCAGAAGCTGGGCCTCGACCCCGAGGCGCTGGAGAATGCCGCCGGCCGCGCGCGCGCCTGCGGCAAGCCCGATGCGGCGCGCGACCTCGCCGATCTGGTCGAGAGCCTGGACGCGCCGCGCATCTCGCTGCCGGTCGGCCCCGTGGTCGGCAAGGAGGCGCTGGCGTGAAGGGCGTCCCCACCAATATCGGCACGATCCACTTCGTCGGCATCGGCGGCATCGGCATGTCCGGCATCGCGGAGGTGATGAACAACCTCGGCTATCAGGTGCAGGGTTCGGACGTGGCCGAAGGCTATGTGGTGGAGGGCCTGCGCGCGCGCGGCATCCCGGTGGCGATCGGGCACAAGGCCGAGAATCTGGGCGAGGCGGCGGTGGTCGTCATCTCCACCGCGATCAAGCGCGGCAATCCGGAGGTGGAGGCCGCGCTCGAACGCCGCGTGCCGGTGGTGCGCCGCGCGGAGATGCTGGCGGAGCTGATGCGGCTGAAGTCCACCGTCGCGGTGGCGGGGACGCACGGCAAGACGACCACCACCTCGATGGTCGCGGCGCTGCTCGACGCGGGCGGGGTGGACCCGACCGTCATCAACGGCGGCATCATCAACAGCTACGGCAGCAACGCGCGGCTCGGCGACAGCGACTGGATGGTGGTGGAGGCCGACGAGAGCGACGGCAGCTTCCTGCGGCTCGACGGCACGATCGCGGTGGTGACGAACATCGATCCCGAGCATCTCGTCCATTACG
>JAYRJH010000197.1:0-285 GCA_041906415.1 Sphingomonas sp.
GGGCGTGCTCTCCAGCAAGGACGTGGCCAGGGCGCGCAACGGCGCGCGGGCGCGGGTGGCGGGCGTGGTGCTGGTGCGGCAGCGGCCGGGCAAGGGCAATGCCGTCTTCGTCACGCTGGAGGACGAGGGGGGCATCGTCAACGTGCTGATCTGGGCGCGGCTGTTCGAACGCTATCGCCGCGCCGTCATGGCGTCCCGGTTGATGGAGGTGGAGGGCGAGGTGCAGCGCAGCCGTGAGGACGTCATCCACCTGATGGCGTCGCGGATCGTCGATCGCACCGCGCT
>JAYRJH010000197.1:295-5856 GCA_041906415.1 Sphingomonas sp.
CCGGCGGGGGAGGCGGCCGCGCCGTTCCCCCACGGCGGCGGACACCCGCGCAACGCGCGCATCCTGCCGCGCTCGCGGGATTTCCATTAGCCCGGGCGGGGCGATCCCGTCACTGCGGCGTCACGGTCGGCCATTTGATGCCGAGCTGGTCCAGATAGGTGGGGTATCTGGCCGGATCGTAATAGAATTTCTCCATCTGCGGCCGCATTTCCCGCATCGTCTTCTCGTTGAGCCAGACGGCGGGCTTTTCGAGGATCGGCTTGTAGCTGTCGGTCTTGAGCTGGACGTTGCGGAAATAATCCTTCGCGTCGGCGATGAGCTTCGGCGTGGTCATCATGTCCAGCACCGTCATCGCCACCGCCTTCGCGCCCGCGACCGTGCCCTTGTGCGCGATCGGGGTGGCCATCGCCATCGCCGACAGCACGTTGTGGCCGATCATGTTCGGGATGTTCGCGGGGTAGCGGATGGTGATGGTCGGCACCGTCCACATGATATCCCCGATATCGTCCGATCCGCCGCCGATCGAGCGCGGGCGGTTCTCCGGCGTCGACAGCGCGGCCACCGTCGAGGCGAGCGGCTGGACCTTGCGCTTGTTGGTTTCCTGCACCGCCTTTGTGAAGGCCTGGTCGTTCGCATCCCATTTCGGCATGCCGACCGCCCTGATGTTGAGATAGGCGGCCTCCGCCAGCGGCTTGTTCCCGAAATTGGGCGCGGCATAGCCGAGGATGTGCCGCTCCACCGTGGTGCCGGTCGCCCTGGCGGCGGCGTCGGCGATCTCGTTGCCGGTGTCGAACAGCGTCTTCACGCTGTCGAACGTGCGATCGCGGAAATAATACCAGACGGAGGCGCGATCCGGCACCACATTGGGCTGCCCGCCGCCGTTGGTGATGACGTAATGCGAACGCTGGGTGACGGGCAGGTGCTCGCGCCGGTAGTTCCATGCGGTGTCCATCAGCTCCACCGCGTCGAGCGCGCTGCGGCCGTCCCACGGATCGCCCGCGGAATGGGCGGTCTTGCCGTGGAAGGTATATTCGACCGAGACGATGCCGTTCTGCCCCAGATCGCCGTAGGCGGTGCCGAACTCGCTGGAGACATGGACGAAGATGCACGCGTCCACGTCCTTGAACAGCCCGGCCTGCACATAATAGGCCTTCGACCCGAGCAGCTCCTCCGCCACGCCGGGCCAGATCATCAGGCGGCCGGGGATATGGTTCTTCTCCATCACCGCCTTGGTGGCGATGGCGGCGGCGATCACCAGCGGCATGCCGGAATTATGCCCCTCGCCATGGCCCGGCGCGCCGGCCACCATCGGCTTAACATTGGGGATGCCGGGATATTGCGAGACGCCCAGCAGGTTGTCGATATCCGATCCCAGCGCGATCAGCGGCCCGCCTTCGCCCCATGTCGCGGTGAAGGCGGTGGGAATGCCGGCCACGCCGCGCGTCACCTTGAACCCGTTCTTCTCCAGGATATCGGTCAGATAGGCCGACGTGCGCACTTCCTGGAAACCCGGCTCGGCATAGGAGAAGACCTGATCCACCATCACCTGGATCTGCTTCGCCTGCGCCTCCACACCGGCTTCCACCGCCCGCTTCTGCTCCGCCGTAGCGGCTCGCGCGCCCGATGCGGACAATGCCGCCGCGATCAGTGCAACCCCGGCGATCGCCCCGCTGTAACGCCCCTTCATATCTCACCCTCCCGTTGGTTCGTGCCGAAGGTGCTGAAAAATGCGGAGATGTGCAATCGCGCGTGATAGCTATGCGCACGAATCGTATAATCGATGGAGGGGGCAATGAAATCTGGACGTTGGTTGGCCGGTCTGGCGGCGGGCGCCGTGCTGCTGGCGATGGGGAACGGTGCGCTGGCGCAGGCGGCCGCGCCCGAAGCCGGGCTGCTGCCGGTGAAGGTGAACGAGGCGGAAGGCCGCATCCTCGTCACCCTTCCCGCGCCGGACAAGGATGGGGTGTCCGGGCGTTTCCTCTACGCCACCGCGCTCAAGACCGGGCTGGGATCGGCGCGCATCACGCTCGATCACGGGATGCTGGGGGAGACGCGCATCCTCGCCTTCCGCCGGCTGGGGCGCAAGTTGGCGGTGGTGTTCGAGAATCCGCGCTTCGTCGCCTCCGGCTCGCCCGAAGTGCGCAAGGGCGCGCGGGAGAGCTTTCCATTCACCGTTGCCGCGATGCTGGATATCGCCGCCACCGCGCCTTCGGGAGCGATCACCGTGGATCTCGCGCCTTTCCTGACGCGCGACACGATGGATATCGCCACCCGCCTGAACGGCGCGGGCCGGCGGCTGCCCAATGCGATGGACGGCGGCGCGCGGGGCTTCCGCCTGTCGGAAGCGCTGAGCGCGGTCGATCCCGGATCGGTGAAGGTCTTCCCCGACAATATCGAGGTGGACGCCGTCCAGACCTTCGTCTCGGAATCGCCGGGCGACGAGGTGCAGACGCTCACGCCGGACGGGCGGCAGGTGGGGATGACCGTCCACCATTCCTTCGTCCGCCTGCCCGGCCCCGGCTTCACGCCGCGCCGGTTCGACATACGGTCCGGCGCGCATGCCACGCAGGTCTATGACTTCGCGACGCCGCTGGGCGAGCCGGTGCTGGTGCAGCTCGCCAACCATTTCCGGCTCGACAAGACCGATCCCGCCGCGCCGCGATCGAAGGTGAAGAAGCCGATTGTCTTCTACATCGACAATGCGGCGCCGGAGCCGGTGCGCAGCGCGCTGGCGGAGGGCGTCGCATGGTGGAACGAGGCGTTCGATGCGGCGGGCTTCATCGACGCCTTCCAGGTGAAGATCCTGCCGCCCGGCGCCGATCCGCAGGATGTGCGCTACAATATCGTCAACTGGGATGCGCGGCAGACGCGGGGCTGGTCCTTCGGCGGCGGGGTGATCGATCCGCGCACGGGGGAGATCATCAAGGGCAATGTCGTGCTGGAGGGCCTGCGCACGCGGCAGGACCTGGTGATCTTCGAAGGGCTTGTCGGCACCGCGCAGGAAAATACCGGCGGGCCGAACGATCCCGTCCGCGTGGCGCTCGCGCGTATCCGCCAGCTCGGCGCGCACGAGGTGGGGCATGCGATCGGCTTCGTCCACAATTTCGCGGCGTCCCTGCAGGACCGCGCATCGGTGATGGACTATCCCAGCCCGCGCATCCGGCTGACGGACGGCAAGATCGACCTGAGCGACGCTTATGCCACCGGCATCGGCAGCTGGGACAAATACACCGTGGACTGGCTCTACGGCCAGCCTGGGCCGGGCGGCGATCCCGATGCGGAGGCCGCGCGCAAGGCGGCGGCGAGCGAGGCGGCGGGCATGCGATTCATGACCGATCTCGACGGGCGCGATCCCGATCTTGGCGTGCCCGGCAACAATATGTGGACCGACGGGGACGACAAGGCCGCCGATCTTACGCGCATGATGGCGGTGCGGCGCGTGGCGCTCAACAATTTCGGGCCGAACGTGCTGCATCCGGGCGAGCCGCTCGCCAATCTGCGACGTAAGTTCGTGCCGATCTGGCTGCTCCATCGCTATGAGGTGGAAGGCGTCGGCAAATGGATCGGCGGGGTCGATTATCGCTATGGCGTCGCAGGCGGCAATGCGCCCGCGCCGGCCACGGCGGATGCGGCCGAGCAGCGCGCGGCGCTGGGGGCGTTGCTCGACACGCTCTCCGCAAAGGAGCTTGCGGTGTCGCCCGCGCTGGCGTTGGAATTGTCCTCCGGCGTGAACGGCAATCGCGATCCGCAATTCGATATCGAGGTGTTCGACAATGCCGGCGCGGCGGTGTTCGATCCCCTGGTCGCGACCGATGTGGCGGCGCAGGTGACGCTCGACGTGCTGCTCGCGCCGTCCCGGCTGACGCGCGTCTATCTGCAACATGCGCGCGATCCCGCGCAGCTCGGGCTGGGGGAATTGCTCGACCGGCTGGCGGCCGCGACGATCGACCAGCGGCGCGATGCCGTCGGGCGCCGCATCGCCGGGCGGACGATCCTCGCTATCGCGAAGGCGCAGCGCGATCCGCGCACCTCGATGGACGTGGCGACGGTGCTGCGCGGGCGCCTTTCCGCGCTCGCCGATCAACTCGGCGCGGTGAAGGGCGTTGGCGAGGATGGCGACTGGGCGCGCGCCACCGCCGCCATGCTGCGCGACGATCGCCTGCTTGAGCGGGAGATCGGCCGCACCGGCCGCGCCCGGCCGGCGATCCCGCCGGGGATGCCTATCGGCGGCGGGGACAGCGGCTGGTTCGGTGGGCTGGCCGCGGATTCTTCCGCCGGTTAGGCGCGAAAAGCCCGTTGCGGGGTTGATCGGTGCGCGCGGCGCGTCATCATCGCAAGGGTGACGCGTCCGCGCCGGGCGCCTGATGAGGAGACACGCCCATGCCGTCGCTTTCCAGATTGACGAAGGGGGCCGCCGCCGTCGCGCTTTCGGCGGTGTCCGGCCTTGCGCTGTTCACCGCATGGAACGGCCGGCGCGCGGAGAAGCTGGTGCCGCCGGACGGCCAGATCCAGGCGGTGGATGGCGCGCTGCTCCATTATGTCGATGTCGGCAGCGGGCCGCCGATCGTGATGGTCCATGGCCTTGGCGGGCAGCTCCGCAACTTCACCTATGCGCTGAGCGAGGAACTGGCGCGCGACCATCGCCTCATCATCGTCGATCGCCCCGGATCGGGCTATTCGAGGTTCACCGGCCGGGGGGAACGGGGCCTGTTCGCGCAGGCGCGGATGATCGTAGATCTCATCACCGCCCTTGGCGTGGAACGGCCGCTGCTGGTCGGCCATTCGCTGGGCGGTGCGATCGCGCTCGCGGCGGCGGTGAACCATGGGGAGAAGATCGGCGGGCTGGCGCTGCTCGCGCCGCTGACCCAGCCGATGGAGACGGTGCCGGACGCCTTTGCCGCGCTGGCGCTGGAATCGCCTCTTGCCCGTGCCGCGATCGGCTGGACGCTGGCGACGCCGCTCGGGCTGGCGCGGGCCGATGCGCTGCGCGAGCAGATTTTCGGGCCGGAGCCGGTGCCCGACGATTTCGAGGTGCGCGGCGGCGCCGCGCTGACGCTGCGGCCGGGCGCGTTCCAGGCGGCGGCGGCCGATGTGGCGGCATGCCGCGCCGAATTGCCGGCGCTCGTTTCGCATTATGGGGAGTTGAAGCTGCCGGTGGGCATATTGTTCGGCAAGGAGGACCGCATCCTTGCCTTCGATGACCAGGGGCCGCCTACCGCGGCGGCGATCCCCGGCGCGGAGCTGACCGCGATCAGCGGCGGCCATATGTTCCCGCTCACCCAGCCCGCGCTGACCGCCGACTGGATTCGCGGGCGGATGAAATGATGTTTCCCCGCCGCCCCGGCGCCGATGCCGGGGCGGCGGCGACGGCATTCAGTGCCCCAGCACCATCGGCACGTTGCAGGCGGTGAGCATCGCGCGGGTGACGCCGCCGAACAGCGCCTCGCGCACCGGATGGTGGCTGTAGGCGCCCATCACCAGATAGCCCGCGCCGAACTTCTCCGCCGCGATCCGCACGGAAACCGCGATGCTGCCCTCGTCCGCGATCCGCTCTATCTCCA
>JAYRJH010000198.1:0-5819 GCA_041906415.1 Sphingomonas sp.
GCGAGCTTCACCGCAAGAGCCTCCTGTCCAGCCTTTGCCGCTTGGTGGACCCCGGCACAAGGCCGGGTGACGGGTGAGGGCGTGTGCCTTCCTCTCCTTCTCCGTTCGCCCTTCGACAAGCTCAACCCGAACGGGATAAGGGACTGAGCGTGACGACGTCCGACCTTCCCATCCAGTCCGTCCTCCCCGACCTGCTCGCCGCGCTGCGCGAGCGGCCGGCGGCGGTGCTGGTCGCGCCGCCGGGGGCGGGGAAGACCACCGCCGTCGCGCCCGCGCTGATCGCGGAAGGCTGGTGCGGCGGCGAGGTGCTGCTCCTTTCCCCCCGCCGCCTCGCGGCGCGCGCGGCGGCGGAGCGGATGGCGGCGCTGGCGGGGGAGCCTGTCGGCCAGACCTTTGGCTATGCCACGCGCCTCGATACGAAGCGCTCCGCCAAAACGCGCGTGACGGTAGTGACGGAGGGCATCTTCGTCGCGCGCATACAGAATGATCCAGAGTTGGCGGGCGTCTCCGCCGTGCTGTTCGACGAGGTGCATGAGCGCAGCCTAGACGGCGACTTCGGCCTAGCGCTCGCGCTCGACGCGCAGGCGGGATTGCGGCCGGACCTTCGGCTGGTCGCCATGTCCGCGACGCTCGACGGCGCGCGCTTCGTCCGCCTGCTCGGCGACGCGCCGGTGATCGAGAGCGAGGGGCGGAGCTGGCCGCTCGAACTGCGTTATCTCCCACGCGGCGGCGAGGCGCGGATCGAGGATGCGATGGCCGGCGCGATCCGCCAGGCGCTGCGCGAGACGCAGGACGGTGTGCTCGCCTTCCTCCCCGGCG
This sequence comes from Sphingomonas sp., assembly GCA_041906415.1. Taxonomy (GTDB): domain Bacteria; phylum Pseudomonadota; class Alphaproteobacteria; order Sphingomonadales; family Sphingomonadaceae; genus Sphingomonas. The sequence continues at coordinate 820 of JAYRJH010000198.1, forward strand.
TGGCGGAGATCGAGCGCACCGCCGAGCGGCTGGAGGGTGTGCCCGGCGTTGCGCTCCACCAGCTCCACGGCAGCCTCGACCCCGCCGCGCAGCGCGCCGCGATCCGCGCCGAGCCGGACGGCGCGCGCAAGCTGGTGCTGGCCACGTCGATCGCGGAGACCAGCCTGACGCTCGACGGCATCGGCGTGGTGGTCGATTCCGGCCTCGCGCGCCGTCCGCGCTACGATCGCGCGGCGGGGATGACGCGGCTCGTCACCGAGCGCGCAAGCCAGGCGGCGGTGACGCAGCGCGCTGGCCGCGCCGCCCGGCAGCGGCCCGGCGTCGCCTATCGCCTTTGGGAGGAGGCGGCCACCGCCGGGCTGCCGCGCTTCGATCCGCCGGAGATACTGGAGGCGGACCTCTCTGCGCTGGTGCTGGCGTCGGCGATCTGGGGCGTTGCCGATCCGCGCGACCTCGCATGGCTCGATCCGCCGCCCGACGCCGCCGTGGTGGAGGCGCGCGCGCGGCTCGCTGTACTGGAGGCGATCGACGCCGATGGCCGCCCGACCGCGCACGGCCGCGCCCTTGCCGCCTTGCCGATGCCGCCCCGCCTTGCGCACATGCTGGTCCGCGCGGGCGAGATGGGGCTGGGCGGCACGGCGGCGGAGGTGGCGGTGATGCTCGGCGAGCGCGGACTGGGCGGCAATGACGCCGATCTGGAGCTGCGGCTGCGGCGTTGGCGGAGCGACCGCTCGCGGAAGGCGGAAGCCGCGCGGAGCCTCGCGGCCCGCTGGTCCCGGCTCGTCGGTGGAGGCGAGGGCGGGGACGAGGCGATCGCGGCCTGCATTGCGCTCGCCTTCCCCGATCGCGTGGCGCGTCGGCGCGATGCCTCGGGCGAGCGCTGGGCTTCGGTCGGCGGGCGTGGCTTCCGGCTCGATCCCGCCTCACCGCTGGCGCGCAACGAATGGCTCGCGGTGGCGGAGACGCAGGGGATGGCGGCCGGCGCGCGCATCCTCTCCGCTGCCGCGATCGATGCAGAGATGGTGGAGCGCCTGTTCGCCGACCGGATCGAGACGCGCCACGCGGCCGAGTTCGATCCCGCGACGGGCGCGGTGCGCCCGATCCGCGAACGGCGGCTGGGCGCGGTGCGGCTGTCGAGCGGCCCCGATTCGCACGCCGCGCAGGAGGCGATCGCGGCGGCGTTGGTGGAAGGCGTGCGCCGGCATGGGCTGGACCTGCTGCCGTGGAGCGAGGGCGCGCAGGCCCTGCGGGCGCGCGCCGGTTATGCGGGCGTCGCGCTCGATCTGGAGACGCGGCTCGACGAATGGCTGCCCGCCGTGGTGGAGGGGCGGCGGAGGCTCGACGCGATCCCGCCCGGTGTTCTGACGGACGCGATCCGCAACCTCCTCTCGTGGGATGATCTCCAACGAATCGAGCGAATCGCGCCCGCGCATTTCACCAGCCCGGCGGGCAGCAGCCATGCGATCGACTATGGCGCGGAAGGCGGCCCGCGCGCCGAACTGCGCGTGCAGGCGCTGTTCGGGCTTTCCGAGCATCCGGTGGTGGGGGAGGGGCGCGTGCCGCTGGTGCTCTCGCTCACCTCGCCCGCCGGCCGCCCGATCCAGACGACGCGCGACCTGCCCGGATTCTGGGCCGGAAGCTGGGCGGCGGTGGCGAAGGAGATGCGCGGCCGATACCCGAAGCATCCCTGGCCCGACGATCCGGCCGGCGCCAATGCGACGCTGCGCACGAAAAATGCCGATGCAAGGCGCGGACAATCGCGTTAAGGGAGCAGCCATGCCTATCGCACGCATCTATCAGCGCCCGAAGAACGCCATGCAGTCGGGCAAGTATCGCACCGATCGCTGGGTGCTCGAATTCGAGCCGGCCGAAGCCAAGCGGCCCGATCCGCTCACCGGCTGGGCCGGCAGCGGCGACACCCGCGATCAGGTGCGGCTCGGCTTTCCGACGAGCGAGGCGGCGATCGCCTATGCCGAGCGCGAAGGGCTGGCCTTCACCGTGATCCCCGCGCCGCAGCGCAAGCTGAAGCTTCAGGCCTACGCCGACAATTTCCGGTAACGGGCGTCAGTTCTTCAGCCGCCAGCCGGTGCGGAACACGATCGTCACCGCGATCAGGCAGGCCGCCAGCAGGCTCAGCGTGACGGTGAGGCTCACCGCCACCGCCACGTCGCTCGTGCCGAAGAAGGTCCAGCGGAAGCCGTTGATGAGATAGACGATCGGGTTGAACAACGTGACCGTTCGCCACGGCTCCGGCAGGATCAGCACCGAATAGAATGCCCCGCCGAGGAATGTCAGCGGGGTGACGATCAGTAGCGGGATCACCTGCAACTGCTCGAACCCCCTGGCGAAGATGCCGATCACGAAGCCGAACAGGCAGAAAGTGACGCACACCAGCACCAGATAGCCGATCATCGCCAGCGGATGCAGGATGTGGAGATCGACGAACAGATGCGCCGTCGCGAGGATGATGAGCGCGATCACCAGTGACTTGCTCGCCGCCGCGCCGACATAGCCGAGCAATATCTCCAGCGGTGATACGGGCGCGGACAGCAGCTCGTAGATCGTGCCGGTGAACCTGGGCATATAGATGCCGAAGCTGCCGTTCATGATGCTTTCGGAAAAGATCGCGAGCAACATCATGCCGGGCACGATGAAGGCGCCATAGGGCACGCCCGAAACCTCCCGCATCTGCGATCCGATCGCGGAGCCGAAGACGATGAAATAGAGCGAGGTGGTGATGACGGGCACCAGCAGGCTGGTCCACACCGTGCGGCCGAACCGCGCCATCTCGAAACGGTAGATCGCCCAGATGCTGTTGGGGTTCATGCCTTTTCCCCCACCAGATCGACGAAGATGTCCTCAAGGCTCGATCGTGCGGTCTCCAGATCGGTGAACCCGATCCCCCGGTCCGACAGCGCGCGCAGCAGGGAGGGGATGCCGGTCTGCTCCGCCTGCGCGTCGAACACGTAGCGCAGGATGCGGCCTTCGTCCTCCAGCGCCAGATGCCATTGCTCCAGCCCGTCCGGCAGCGCCGCCAGCGGCTCGGCGAGGGTGAGCGCCAGTTCGCGGCGGCCGAGCTTGCGCATCAGCGCGTCCTTCTCCTCCACCAGCAGCAGGCGGCCGCGATTGATGACGCCGACGCGATCGGCCATTTCCTCGGCCTCCTCGATATAATGGGTGGTGAGGATGATCGTCGCGCCATTGTCGCGCAGGCGGTGCACCAGTTTCCACATGTCGCGGCGCAGCGCCACGTCCACGCCGGCGGTCGGCTCGTCGAGGAACAATATCTGCGGCTCGTGCGCCAGCGCCTTGGCGATCAGCACGCGGCGCTTCATGCCGCCCGAAAGCTCCAGGATCCGCGCCTTGCGCTTGTCCCACAGCGAGAGATCGCGGAGGATCTGCTCGATATAGGCCGGGTTCGGCCCCAGGCCGAACAGGCGGCGGGAGAAGCAGACCGTCGCCCAGACGCTTTCGAAAGAATCGGTCGAAAGTTCCTGCGGCACCAGCCCGATCGTGCGGCGCGCGGCCTTATAGTCGCGGATCGCATCATGCCCCGCCACCGCGATCGTGCCGGCGGATGGCGTCACGATGCCGCATATGATGCTGATAAGCGTCGTCTTGCCCGCGCCATTGGGGCCGAGAAGCGCGAATATCTCGCCCTTGCGGATCGACAGGTCCACCGGCTCCAGCGCGGTGACGCCGCCGGCATAGGTCTTGGCGACGCCCTCCAGCGTCAGGATCGCATCGCCGTTCACGATTTCCCGGACCGCGCCGCCGCGATCGCTTCTTGCAGCCGGTCGATCGGCAGCGCGCCGGAAAGCACGCGATCGCCCACCACCCAGCTCGGCGTGCCGCGCATCCCCAGCTTGGCGGTCGTGGCGAGGTTGCTGCGAATCTCGTCATCCGCGTCCGCCGGGGTCTTCGAAAGGTCCACTCCGGCCTTGGCGGCCGCCGCCGCGATCGTCTTGTCGCTCACCGGCCCTGCGGCATAGAGCGCGTCGTGGAACGGCTTGAACTTGCCCTGCGAAGCCGCCGTCAGCGATGCGCGCGCGGCGGTGAGGCTGCTTTCAGCAAGCACCGGCATCTCGCGGAACACGATGCGCAGCTTGGGATCGGCCTGCACCAGCTTCTCGAGCGTGGGCAGGGACGCGCGGCAGTAGCCGCAATTATAGTCGTAATATTCGACCAGCGTCACATCGCCCCTGGGATTGCCCATATAGGCATTGCCATAAGGCGTCTCGATCGTGGAGCGCATGGCGTCGATCACCTTCGCATTCTCGCGATCGGTGAGGCGCTGCATCGCCTCCGGAATGATCTCCGGGTTGGCGAGGATATAGTCGCGGACCGCGTGTTCGATCCGCGAGCGGTCCGCGCCCGAAAGCGCGCCCGGCGCGATGCGTTGGGCCAGCCATGCGCCGCCCGCGCCGAAAACCGCGCCGATCAGCACCAGCGCCACCAATATTGTCCGGTTCATTTGCGTTTATATTTCTTCGGGTTGTCGTTCATGTCGTTCTGCGCCGTCATCGCGATATCCTGCGCGCGAATCCAGTCCGGCGTGTTCTGCGGGATGCCGGCCATGGCGATGCGCGCGCTATAGGCGGCGGTGCGCATGTCGCCGTTCATGCTCGCGGTTTCCGCCGTGGCGAGCGCGGCGCGCGCATCATCCCCGCTCTGCGCATAGGCCGTGCCGAGCTGGAACCAGCCGAAGGGATTTTCATCGTCGCGCGCCACCGCCGCGCGCAGCACCCTGATCGCTTCGGGCAGGTTGGCCTTGTCCTCTGTCGCGATCAGCGCATGGCCGAAGGTGGTGGCGATCAGCGAATTGTTGCGGGAAAGCTCCGTCGCCTCGCGCAGCGGTCCGAGCGCTTCCTGCGGCTTGCCCGCCTCCAGCAGGATCTGCCCTTTGATCTCGAGGAAATAGGGATCGTGCGGCCCGGCCTTCACCAGTGCGTTGGCCTCCGCATCGGCCTTGTCGGGATAGCCGGCCTTGTGCCACGCAT
>JAYRJH010000199.1:0-5784 GCA_041906415.1 Sphingomonas sp.
GGGGCATTACAATATCCCGCTCGTCCATGTGAACGCCGAGACACTGTTCATGAACGGCCTCGCCGGCGTCACCGATCCGGAGGCGAAGCGCAAGTTCATCGGCAAGACCTTCATCGAGGTGTTCGAGGCCGAGGCGAAGAAGATCGGCGGCGCGGAATTCCTCGCACAGGGCACGCTCTATCCGGACGTGATCGAGAGCGTCAGTTTCACCGGCGGCCCTTCGGTGACGATCAAGAGCCATCACAATGTCGGCGGCCTCCCGGAACGAATGAACATGAAGCTGGTCGAGCCGTTACGCGAATTGTTCAAGGACGAGGTGCGCGATCTGGGCCGCGAGCTTGGCCTGCCGGACATCTTCGTCGGCCGCCACCCGTTCCCCGGCCCTGGCCTGGCGATCCGCATCCCCGGTGAGGTGTCGAAGGAGCGTTGCGATATCCTGCGCAAGGCCGACGCCATCTATCTTGAGGAAATCCGCAACGCCGGCCTCTACGACGCGATCTGGCAGGCGTTCGCGGTCCTGCTGCCTGTTCGCTCGGTCGGCGTGATGGGGGACGGGCGGACCTATGACAGCGTGCTGGCGTTGCGCGCCGTCACCTCGACGGACGGGATGACGGCACAGGCATTCGAATTCCCCGGCGGCTTTCTCGCCCGCGTCGCCACGCGGATCATCAACGAGGTGGAGGGGATCAACCGGGTGACGTATGATTATACGTCCAAGCCGCCCGGCACGATCGAGTGGGAATGAGTCGCGTCCTCTTCGGTGAAGGGCCTCTTTCGATTTTCCTGAAGGCACATCCTGTCCGCGCCGAAGGGCAATTCCTCTCCAGCGAGGATGAACGTCTGAATTTCTGATGCACGCGCTCCTTGCTTGACAGCGGGAGGCGCGTGATCGGATATAGAACAAATGATGAACAAAATCGCACTCGAGTCGCTGCGATTCGCGCCTGTTCGAGACGAGCGATTCGCGACCGGCCATGGCGGGATCGATGCGGCGTTGGGCGGCGGACTGATGCGCGGGCGGCTGCATGAGGTGTTCGCGAGTGATGCCGGCGATACGGCGAGCGCGACCGGATTCGCGGCGATGCTCGGCCTGTGCGCGGGCAGGCCGGAGGCGGACGCCGGGGATTTGCTATGGTTGCGTTGCGAGGATGCCGAGCGTTTGGGCGGCAGGCTTTATGCCCCCGGCTTTCAGGAATTGGGCGGTGACGTGGGGGCGGTGCTGCTGGCTGTCGCGCCCGATCCGGTGCAGCTCTTGCGCGGGGCGGCCGATGCCGCGCGCTGCGCAGGACTAGGGGCGGTCGTGGTGGAATGTCGGGGCGATCCCCGCGTGCTCGATCTCACGGCCACGCGGCGGCTGACTTTGGCGGCGGAGCGCTCCGGCGTGTGCGTGCTGCTGCTGCGGATCGATGCGCGGCCGATGCCCAGTGCGGCGGATACGCGCTGGCAGGTGCGCGCCGCGCCCTCGCTCGCGCTGGAGGCGAACGCGCTGGGGATGCCGGCGTTCGATGTGGAATTGCTGCGCCAGCGGAGCGGGCCGGGCGGTGCATGGCGAGTGGAGTGGGATCGTGAGCGATGCGGGTTCCGGGAGCCGGCGCTATCTGGCGCTGTGGTTCCCTTTCCTCTGCGCGGAGCGGTTGCGGAACCGATCCGCCGTCGCGCCTGACGCCCACGCGCCTTTCGCGCTGGTCGAGAAGGTGCGCGGCGCGCTGCGGCTGAGGGCGGTGGATGCTGCTGCGGCCAGGCTGAGGCTGGAACCGGGACTGGCGCTGACGGATGCGCGCGCGCGCGTGCCTGATCTGGCGGTGGCGGAGCATGATCCGCTCGCCGATCTCGCCTGGCTGGAGGCGATCGCGGACGGTTGCGTGCGTTACACGCCAATGGTGGCGGTCGATGCGCCGGACGGGCTGTTGCTTGATATCGCCGGCTGCGAGCATCTGTTCGGGGGCGAGGCGGAACTGGCGACCGAGATCACGGGACGCCTCGCGCGTGCCGGGCTGACCGTGCGCCATGCGCTTGCCGATACCGGCGACGGCGCGCGGGCGCTGGCGCGTTTCCGCTCACCCCCGGCGGCGAGCGAGGCGGCGGCGATCCGTCGGCTGCCGGTGGCGGCGCTGCGCCTTGATGCGGAGGCCGAGCTGGGGCTGCGGCGCGCGGGGCTGAAGACCGTGGGCGATCTCGCCTGCCGCCCGTTCGCCAGCATCGCGGCGCGTTTCGGCGAAGAGGCGGTGACGGCGCTGCGCTGCCTGCTCGGTGAGTTGGGTTGTTTTATCGCGCCGCGGCACAAATTGCCGGTGATCCGCGTCGAGCGCCGCTTCGCCGAGCCGATCGCGCGGACCGATCATGCGCTCGCCGTGCTGGAGGAACTGGCGGATGAGGCGCGCGGATTGCTGGAGGAGCGCGCGGCGGGCGGGCGACGCTTCGAGGCGATGTTCTTCCGCAGCGACGGCCTCGCGCGACCGCTGACGATCGAGACCAGCCGCCCGACGCGCGATCCGGCGATGGTGATGCGGCTGTTCCGCGAGCGGATCGGCGGGCTGGCCGATCCGCTCGATCCCGGCTTCGGCTTCGACATGGTGCGGCTAGCCGTGCCGGTGACCGAGCCGCTGGCGGCGGCACAATTGCGGCTGGAGGGCGGCGCGGTCCATGCGGCGGAGGTGGCCGCGCTGGCCGACCGGCTGAGCACGCGGCTGGGGCGCGGGCGGGTGCGGCGCTTCCATCCGCGCGACACGCATATCCCCGAGCAGGCGCAGTTCATGCTGCCCGCGATGGACTCCGCCACGCCCGCGCCATGGCCCCGGCCCGCGCCGGGCGAGCCGCCGCTGCGCCCGCTCCACCTGTTCGATCCGCCGCAGCCGATCGAGGTGGTGGCGGAGGTGCCGGATGGCCCGCCGTATCGCTTCCGCTGGCGGCGCGACCTGTATGAGGTCCGCCGCTTCGAAGGGCCGGAGCGGATCGCGACCGAATGGTGGCGGCGCAAGGACGGCCGCATCACCGACACCGGCCTGACGCGCGATTACTATCGCGTGGAGGATGCGCGCGGCCGCCGCTTCTGGATCTTCCGCCACGGCCTGTATGACGAGAAGCCCGATCCGGGCTGGTATATCCACGGCCTGTTCGCATGAAAGCGGGCGAGTCCTTTTTCGCGGAGCTGGTCGCGGCGAGCAATTTCAGCTTCCTGCGCGGTGCCTCCTCCCCGGCGGAGATGGTGGCCTGGGCGAAGGCGCTGGGCATGGAAGGCATCGGCATCGCCGATCGCAACACCGTGGCGGGCGTGGTGCGCGCTTATGTCGCGGCGAAGGATCTGGGAGTGCGCTTCGCCGCGGGCGCGCGGCTGGTGTTCGCCGACGGCACGCCGGACATCGTCGCCTATCCCGCCACGCGCCACGGCTGGGGCCGGCTGACGCGGCTGCTCACGCTCGGCAACCTGCGCGCGGAGAAGGGCGACTGCATCCTGCGCCTGGGCGACCTGCTCGATCATTGCGACGACCTGCTGCTGATCGCGATGGCGGGGGAGGAGGACGATGCCGTGCTCCGCGGCCTCGCGCAGGCGCGGCCGGGCGCGGTGTGGCTCGGCGCCACGATGGCGCGCGACGGACGCGACCGCAGGCGGCTGGCGAAGCTGATCGCGCTCGGCGCGCGGACGGGCGTGCCCCTGCTCGCCACCAATGACGCGCTCTACGCCTCGCCGGAGGAGCGCCCGCTGCACGATATCGTCACCTGCATCCGCGAGGGCGTGACGGTGGTGTCGGCCGGGCGGCTGCTCGCCCCCAATGCGGAGCGCCATCTGAAATCGCCGCGCGAGATGGCGCGGCTGTTCCGCGATTGCCCGGAAGCGGTGGCGGCGAGCGCCGAGCTTCTCTCACGGATCGATTTCAGGCTCGACCAGCTCCGTTACGAATATCCGCACGAGCCGGTGCCGGAGGGCTGGAATCCGCAGGACTGGCTGGAGCATCTGGTGATGGAGGCCGCCCATGCCCGCCACCCGGAGGGCATCCCGTCCCGGATGCAGGCGGTGCTGGACGAGGAGTTCGGCCTGATCCGGCGGTGCAACTATGCCTATTACTTCCTGACCGTGCATGACATCGTGCGCTTCGCCCGCACGCGCGAGCCGCCGATCCTGTGCCAGGGGCGCGGATCGGCGGCCAACTCGCTGGTGTGCTTCCTGCTCGGCGTCACGCCGATCGATCCGGTGGAGAACAATCTGCTCTTTTCCCGCTTCCTCTCCGAGGAACGCGGCGAGCCGCCCGATATCGACGTGGATTTCGAGCATGAGCGGCGCGAGGAGGTGATGCAATATATCTATGCGCGCTATGGCCGCCATCGCGCGGGGATAGCCGCCACCGTGATCCACTATCGCCCGCGCAGCGCCTTGCGCGAGGTGGGCAAGGCGCTCGGCCTGTCGGAGGACGTGACCGCGCGGCTCGCCGATACGAGCTGGGGCAGCTATGGCGGCGAGGTGGCGGACCGGCGCTTCGCCGAAGCCGGCTTCGACCTCGCCAACCCGGAGATGACGCGGCTGAAGGCGCTGGTCGATCGCCTGCTGAACTTCCCGCGCCACCTGTCGCAGCATGTCGGCGGCTTCGTGCTGACCGAGGACCGGCTGGACGAGACGGTGCCGATCCACAATGCCGCGATGGAGGACCGCACCTTCATCGAATGGGACAAGGACGATATCGACGCGCTCGGCCTGATGAAGGTGGACGTGCTGGCGCTGGGGATGCTCACCTGCATCCGCAAGGCGTTCGACCTGATGCGGCGGCATGGGCAAAGCGACCTGACGCTGGAAACCGTGCCGGCGGAGGACGAGGCCACTTATGAGATGCTGTGCAAGGGCGACAGCATCGGCGTGTTCCAGGTGGAGAGCCGCGCGCAGATCAACATGCTGCCGCGCCTGAGGCCGCGCGTCTTCTACGATCTCGTGATCCAGGTGGCGATCGTGCGGCCGGGGCCGATCGAGGGCGATATGGTCCATCCCTATCTGCGGCGGCGCAGCGGGGAAGAGGAAGTGCATTTCCCAAGCCCGGCCGCGCCGCATCCGCCCGACGAGCTGCACGGCGTGCTGGGCAAGACATTGGGCGTGCCCCTGTTCCAGGAACAGGCGATGAAGCTCGCCATCACCGCCGCCGGCTTCACCGCCGACGAGGCGAACGGCCTGCGCCGCGCGATGGCGACCTTCCGCAATGTCGGCACGATCGACCAGTTCCGGGAGAAGATGGTCGGCGGCATGGTGCGGCGCGGCTATGAGCAGGACTTCGCCGAACGCTGCTTCCGCCAGATCGAGGGCTTCGGCAGCTACGGCTTCCCCGAAAGCCATGCGCAGGCGTTCGCGAAGCTGGTCTATGTCTCGGCATGGCTGAAATGCCATCAGCCGGCGATCTTCGCCTGCGCGCTGCTCAATGCACAGCCGATGGGTTTCTACGCCCCGGCGCAGATCGTCCGCTGCGCGCGCGATCACGGGGTGGATGTGCGCCCGCCCGACATCAACGCCAGCGGCTGGGACAACAGCATCGAGCCGGGCGAGGGCGGGCGGCTCGCGCTGCGGCTGGGGCTGCGGCAGGTCGACGGGTTCCGCAGGGACTGGGCGGACGCGCTGGAGGCCGCGCGCGCGGCCGGGCCGATCGCGAGCATGGAGGCGCTGGCGCGCGGGGCGGGGCTTCCGGCGCGCGCGCTGCGGCTGCTGGCCGATGCGGACGCCTGCCGCTCGATCGCGCTCGACCGGCGCGAGGCCTTGTGGGAAGCGCGGCGCGCGCCGCCGACGCAGCTTCCCCTGTTCGCCGCCGCCGG
>JAYRJH010000200.1:0-5757 GCA_041906415.1 Sphingomonas sp.
CGGTTGCGGCCGCATTCGCCGCGGCCGGCCCCGTCGCCGGGAACGTCGCCTCGCGCAGCACGATCGGCCGGACCTGGCCGATTGCGGAACCTGACGCGCTCGCCGAGATCGAGGCCAAGGTCGCGACGCTGCCCGGCGATATGAGCAAGGCTTTCGGCCCGCGCGACAAATGGTCGGCGCTGAAGGCCGCGCCGCTCGGGGTCGCGGGCGCCGATCGCGTGCGCAGCGTGGTCCCGTTCTATACGCTCGACTTCGACATCACCCTGCCGGGCGGCAGGACTCTCTATCCGAAGGGCTTTACCTTCAATCCGCTGACCTATGTGAAACTGCCCCAGCGGCTCGTCGTCGTGCATCCGCGCGATCTCGGCTGGGCGCTTCGCAACGCTCGCGCCAGCGATTTCATCCTGCTCTCCGCGCTCGGAAACCAGAATGGCGACGCGATCGACCTGAGCGAGAAAACCGGGCGCCCGATCTACATCCTTGAAGAGCGGGTCAAGCAGCGCCTTGGCCTCACCGTGGCGCCCGTGATCGTCGAGCAGTCCGGCACGCGGCTCGTCCTCACGGAATTTGGCCCGAAGAGCCGGTCCACGGCGGCCGCAGCGAAGGGAGCGCCGCGATGATCGGTCGCCTTCCCGTCTTCGCCGTGGGCCTCGTCATCGGGCTGCTGATGACGCTCGCCTGGCCGAGCCAGGCCCACGCTTCCAAATGCGAGGCTGGCACCGTTTTCAACCCCATCACCAAGGTGCGCTGGACCTGCATCTTTCCGATCACGATCGGCGGCATCCGGGTGGGCAGCTTCGACAAGCTCGACAAGGCGCTCGACGCGCAGTCCTCGTCCAAGCCGCTGTGCGCCTGCCGCAAGGGAATCCAGTTCTGGTTCGGGGTCAAGGTTTCCTACTGGTCGCCGAACCGGATGGTCGACGTGGTGACCGAACCCGGGTGCATGATGGCCCTGGGTGCGGACCTGCTGCAGACCGGCGGCAAGCTGCAGGGCAGCCAGTCTTCGATCTCGGACGGGACGAACACGCGCAAGCTGTTTGCCCAGATGCATTACTACATCTCCCCGGTCTGGGCGATGCTCGACATGTTCACGGACCTGCCGTGCCTCGAGAATGACGGCTTCGATGTCGCCATGATGACCGAGGTGCTGCCGACCTGGCAGTCGGGAACGCTCGGCGCGATCATCCAGCCCGAGGGCATATTGTTCGGCAATCCCGCCGCCGGCCTCGCCTGCATGGGCGACAGTGCCGCCGCCGCCGCGGGCAAGGTGATCGACCCGCTGTTCTGGTGCATGGGCTCCTGGGGTGCGACCTACCCGATAGCCGGGGACATCCATTTCGACGACAGCGTCGAGGCCTGGGCGGGGCTGGCGGCACGGGGCGTCTTCATGATGGGACGACTTGGGGCTCTCACCATCAGTTCGGAAGACGGGTGCTCGTTCGTGCCCCAGCCCGTCTGGACCAAGTCCCGGTACAAGCTCCAGATCATGGAACCGGTGAAAGGCGGCAAGTGCGTCAACATCGGCCGCCCCGGCTCGCTCTGGTCTTCGGCCAAGCATGCGCCGGGCAAGGACAACGCACAGTTCATGCTCTTCGAAAAGGTGATCTGCTGCGCCGGGATACCGGTGCCATGAGCGGGTCGCTTTCCCCCTGTCCCGTGCGAGACAGCCGTCCAATCCGGAGGTCTGTTCGCCAAGGCCCCTACGGCCGATGGCTTCCGCACGGGACTGGAGCGGCGTCGCCATGCCCCCCAGGCGGCGCCGCTCCACCCCCGGCCAGCGCGGCCGCGATATGCCCACGATGGGACCGGCGCTTCCTCTTCGCCTGTTCCGTCGTCGCGACCGCGCTGGCCCCTTCGCTCGCCTCGCCCGCATCCGCGCAGACGATGGAAGAACGCGCCCGGGCAGCCGCCGAGGCATCGCGGGCCAAGACCAGCGACAGCGACGCGCTTCAGCAAAACTATGTGACGCCGGGTCTCGCCGGGCAGCAAATCTCGACTGTCGATAACAGCCGGACCTTCGCGCCCAACATCGCCTGTCAAAAGACTGCGACGATGCTCGAGCTGCTCGTTCAGCCGGCAGGGACCGGCGATCTGGGCAAGGTCACGATCGCGCGCGACACCGATCTCGACGGGACTGTCGACAGCACGGCGAACCTTCCTCTGCCTGTGTCTGGCATCTGCGCGAACGGGGTCATCTCCTGCCAGCCCGGCACTTGGAACGGTTGCAGCTTCTTCCGTTGGGATGTCGACGCGTCAAAGACGCTCAAGCTGACCTCGGTCGATATGCCCCAGCTCGCCGGATGCTATTGCCTCAACAATAGCTGCGGTACGAACCTCGCCTGGGGGAACATGACCTCGGTGCTCCGCGACCTCGGCGGAGGCATGATCGGCGCGCTCACGACGGCCGACCCGCGCTATGGAGTGGCCGAGGCGGTGATCGACGGACCCACAATCCGCTATGTGGGCGCACAATCCACGGCCTGCTCGACCAACCCAGACCTTCCGCAGACCGCCTATCGGGCAAATCCTGCGACGATCGCCTCCGACGCCTATACGGCCTCGACAGGCAATTCGGTGTTCCAGGCGCTCAAGGGATCGCAGGTCGGCACCGGGACCGCGCTCCAATATCGCCATTGCTCGATCGAGCGTCGGATGACGGTGCTGAAGCCCGCCGCCGGCGAAATCATCAGCCGGACCTCGGGCGGCTATTCAACGATCGACAACGGCAACTCGTTTGACTTCCTGATGGGCTCGCCTTCGGACAATAGTCTCGGCGGCAACTGCGCGCTCATCGACTTCCGCATGACGCTGCATGTGAGCGATCCCGACCGTATCGTCGATGCACGCCTCACGGAGTTTTTCGCCGATGATTGGGCGCAGGTGCGCGTCGACGGACTGCTGGTGGGCTCCGGACCTTCTCCCTGGACCACTGTCGGGCCACCGCCGGGCAAATGCGAGCAGAAGCGGACTTTCTATGCCTACCCCAATCTCGATCTGCGGCCTTATCTGACTGCGGGCGATCACGAGATCTGGCTTCGGGTCGCGGTTGCGGACGGGGGCGAGGGCTTCGCGCAGGTCCATGTCGACGTCGACAATAGCTGCAAGACGCTCGAGCAGCTCGTCGACGGCTGCGGAACGATGGCATCCGACCCGCAATGCAAGCTCGACAGCGAACTGGTCGACGGCGTCCAGACGTGGATCAATGGCATTGCCACCGGCCTGAAGCCCCTGCCTCAGACCCGCATACTGGGAGGGCCGAGCTGCCCGACGCAGCTCACCCGCGATTTCTTCTTCAAGGATCGAACCTATCGCTGTGCGGCCGATGATATCGCAAAGCCCGACACGAGCCGCGGCGCCTATATCATCGACCATTCGACAGAGACGATGCTGGCCGACCGGACGCTGCAGACCGACGGCAGCTACGCGACGTCGACGCGGGCATTCAGCCTCCCCGACCGTGGCAGCGTGCCCGCCTGCGAGCCCGTCTGCAAGACGAGCGCGCCCAAGGCCAACAGCGAGGCCGCGCCCGATGGCGTGGTCGGCGACAAGCAGAATGTGCCGACGGGCTACGACAGCTTCTTCCACGCCTGCACATCGGACAACCGATGTCCGGCGGGACCAGGCGAGGAGATCGTCTCGGACTGCGGATGCCTCGACGATTTCCCCGAAGCCGTGGTGATGATGCAGACGGTGCGGCTGGCCGGGGCGGACATGGTCTGCACGGGGAACGTGCCATGACCGGTATGGCGAGAATGCGATATTGGTATCTCGACCCGCGCGGCGCGACCCTCGCACTGGCGCTCGGCGCTGGGGTCGCGCTAGGCTATCCGGGCGTTGCCCGTGCGCAGCAGATCTGCGCGGCCGATCTCAACAACAATGGGGACGCCGCGGACGAAGGCGAGCAGGCAAGCTGCCGGTCGACGACCAGCGGCGCGTGGCTCTGCCCGATCCAGGAGGTTGACTGCGTCGCCGATGCCATGGGCCAGTATAGTTGCCCGGCAGGACCGCAATATGCCTGTCTCGTAAAGAGCGAGGGGGGACCGCCAGCCTGCTCCCCCAACCAGTGCGCCGATCTCGCCACCAACCCCATCGTGGAAGAGCCGCCGATAAACGATCCGGGCTCCGAGCCCGATGGCGGGATCGACGCCGACGGCAACTGCCTCGGCAAGATCGAGATCTTCTCAGGACGCGGGGTGCGGTGCCGGCCCGCCGGGCTCTCCACGACCTTCGCGAACTGCTGCAAGGACAAGGGCAAGATCGTCAAGGACGGGATGGGCTCATCCATCTCGTCGATCGGCACCAAGATCGCGGTCGCGAAAGGTGTGTTCACCGGCATGAAGGCGGCCTTTGTGGCGTTCAAGGCCGGGGCGACCGCGAGCCAGGCGGCGAGCGCCGGCGCCAATGCGCTGATTATTGGCCTCGACCCGACGTCGCTCGCCGTCAGCCTCGCGATCAACTTCATGATCGATTTCCTGTTCTCGGGTTGCGACGAGCAGGACATGGAGACGGCGATGCTCCGCTCGTCGGGCATGTGCCACGAGATCGGCAGCTACTGCACCTCGAGCTTTCTCGGCATCTGCCTGCAGAAGGCGCGTGGACATTGCTGCTTCAACACCAAGCTCGGCCGGATCATCCAGGAACAGGGCCGCCCCCAGCTCAAGGCCTTCAACGGCAACCTCTGGGGCACCGCCAAGAAGCCGATGTGCCGCGGGTTCACGCCCGAGGAGTTCCAGGCGCTTGATTTCAGCAAGATGGATCTCTCCGAATATTATGCGGACATCGAGGCCCGCGCCCAATCCGACATCCAAATTGACATGGGGGAACGCATCAATGCGTATCTCAAAGCGGTCAATCCATAGCGCGGCCCTTCTGGCGCTGGTGGGTGCGGCGACCGCCGCGCTCGCTCAGGTCGTCGCGACTGACGCCCCTCGGGGCGCTGCACGCCAGTCGGCGGCGAGCGAAGGCAAAGCCAGCATGGACCGGCTCAGGGCCGCGGTCTCGCGCGGCAAAGCCGACGCGGCACATCTCCCCGAGCCGGAGCTACCGCGCACCGACGATCCTGCCGACCGACGGCGCGCGTTCGAAGGACTGCACAAGCGACTTCCGGCTCCAGAAATGGAAGCGCGCGCTCGTGCCGCGCAGGCGCGCGGCGAGGCAAGCCTCGCAACCGAGCGCGAGCGGCAGGCCAAGGCGCTCCGCCAGGCGCTGGGGCTCGAGCCCGCGGAAGAGCAGGCACTTGCCAAGGCGCCCACGGCGTCCGCGGCGAAGGGATGGGTCCCTGTGCTGTTCGTGTCCTCGTCCATGCCGATCTCGACGCTGCGCAATTATGCGGTCCAGCTCGAGAAGGTCCAGGGCGTCATGGCGTTTCGCGGCGTGCCTGGGGGTCTCAGGAAAATGGGGCCAATGGCGAAGCTGACCGCGCAGATCCTGCGGATCGACCCGGGCTGCGAGGGGCCCAACTGCGTAATGCGCAACGTACAGCTCATCATCGATCCGATCGTGTTTCGGCAGCACGGCATCGCTCAAGTTCCGGCCCTCGCGATGATCCCGGGCGATCCGACCCGGGCCTATTGCGAGCGCGACGACGAAAGCCCCCGCGCCGCTCACATCGTCTTCGGCGACAGCGCGCTTTCCGGAATGTTCGAGGAATATGCCCGTCTTGGCGGGAAGGAGGAGGTAGGCCATGCTCAGGCTCTTCTGGGCGCTCGCTAGGGCGATCGCCAGCCTGTGGCCGCGTGTACGCCGATTGCCGCGCAA
>JAYRJH010000201.1:0-691 GCA_041906415.1 Sphingomonas sp.
AGCACCCGCCCGGCGTTGAAGTCCGCTCATGCGGGAGAGGCAGGCGGTCTCTCCGGCGCGCCGCTCAGGCTGATGGCGCTGGAGCGGTTGCGCGATTTCCGCAAGGCCACCGGCGGCGCAATTCCCCTGATCGCGATCGGGGGCATCGCTACCGCGGACCATGCGTGGGAAAGCATCCGCGCTGGCGCGAGCCTCGTGCAGCTCTACAGCGCGATGGTCTACGAAGGCCCCGGCATCGCGCGGCGCATGGTGCGCGGGCTGGCGGAGCGGGTGCGCCGGGAGGGGCTGCGTTCGATCGGCGAGGCAGTGGGAAGCGAGGCCTGACCAGCAGCCGTGTTAACCGCTTCTAAGCGGCGATCGCATAGATGGGCGGAATGGGGACCAACCCGATATAATCTCCGGTGGCCGATCGTCCCGGCTCATGAACTGCCGCCGATATGCATCGCGATGGCGTTCCTTCTGGTGATCGTGGTGGGCGTGAGCGGGAAGATCATCGGTTGCGACGTCAAACTGCTCGGCTCGACATTTTCTTATATCGCATTGGTGTGGGCCTGCGGCGTCGGCGTCGAGATGATCGGGGCAAAGCTGCTTGGGGGCTGCATGCGCCTGGTGATGGTGTTCATATTGCTGGCCTTCGCGACTCCATGGGCGAGCGATGTGCTTGCGGTGAACGGCCTGCCCTATGCCGATG
>JAYRJH010000201.1:701-5755 GCA_041906415.1 Sphingomonas sp.
TTGCCGCCATGGACGCCCGGCTGTTCGGGGGCTTCGACTGGCCGACGATGATCGAAGTCGTCCGGCCCCATACGAAGGCGCTCCTGCTGCTGAGCCATGCCTATGTCTCGCTGAACTGGCAGCCGTTATTCCTGCTGGCGCTTCTATGCTGCGCGGGCGAAACGGTCTTCGCTTGGCGCTTCCTTACCGCCTGGGCGATTGCGCTCGGCTTCTGCCTGCTGGTCTTTCCCTTCTGCCCGGCGGTTGGCGGATATAGCCATTTCCATATCGGTCCGGAGGCTGTTCCGGGCGTGAGGGTGATGTCGGCGTGGGAATATCCGGTGCTGCTCGGCAAGCTGCGCGACGGGTCGTTGCATGTGCTGGACCTGTCCAGCCTTGGCGGCATCATCGCCATGCCCAGTTTCCATGCGGCGTCGTCCGTGTTGCTTGCATGGGGTTACAGGCGCCTGCGCTGGCTATATTGGCCGTTCCTCGCGCTTAATGCCGCCATGCTGGTTTCGGCGGTGCCCATCGGCGGACATTATCTGGTCGATGTGCTCGCGGGGGCGCTGGCGGCGGGGCTTTCGATCATCATCGCCAATCGATGGATCGATACCGTGTCGCGCGAGGCGGAGCCGCACCCGGCAAGTGCCGAAGCAATCGCCTGAGGGGCGGGGATATCAGCCCGCCCTTCCCGGCGAGGGCTTGTCCGACACCATCCGCTCGCCATCGATCACGATCGGCCCCGCGACGCCCGGCAGGCCGCCCGGCGCGATGCGCATGCCGCGCGCGATCACCTGCGGGTCGGCGAACACCTCGTCGACGGCATTGATCGGTCCCGCCGGAACGCCCGCCACCTCCAGCGCTTCCGCAAGCGCGGCTTTCGTCCAGCCGAGGATCGCACGGGTCAGGATCGGTATCATCGCATCGCGGTTCGCCAGCCGGCCCGGGTTGGTGGCGAAGCGCGGGTCGTCCGCCAGCGACAGGCCCAGCACCGCGCATAATTTGCGGAATTGCGAATCGTTGCCGACCGCGATGATCAGTTCGCCATCCGCGCAGGAAAAGGCCTGATAGGGCGTCAGGTTGGCATGCCCATTGCCCATCCGGTGCGGCACCTTCCCGCTCGCCATCCAGTTGAGCGCCTGATTGGCGAGCACCGCCACCTGCGTGTCGAGCAGCGCCATGTCGATATGCGCGCCTTCACCGCTCGTGTCGCGGCGGCGCAGCGCGGCGAGGATGGCGACCGCTGAATAGACGCCGGTGAAGATGTCGGCATAAGCGATGCCGGTCTTTTCCGGCGGTCCGTCCGGCTCTCCGGTCAGCGACATGATGCCGCCCATTCCCTGGATGATGAAGTCATAGCCCGCGCGATGGGCATAAGGCCCCGTCTGGCCGAAGCCGGTGACGGAGCAGACGATCAGCCGCGGATTCGTCGCGCGCAGCGATGCCGCGTCGAGGCCGTATTTCACGAGGCCGCCGACCTTGTAGTTCTCGATCACCACATCGGCATCGGCGATCAGCGCCTTCACCGCCTTCTGCCCCTCCGGCGTGGCGATATCGATCGCAACATTGGCCTTGCCGCGGTTAGTGGAGTGATAATAAGCCGCGTCGAGCGAATTGCCTTCCGCGTCATAAAGGAACGGCGGACCCCAATGGCGGGTGTCGTCGCCCGGACCGGGGCGCTCCACCTTCGTCACCTCCGCGCCCAGATCGGCGAGCAGCTGGCCGCACCACGGCCCCGCGAGGATTCGCGCCAGCTCCACGACGCGAATACCCTCCAGCGGCTTCATCCACGGTTCCCTTCGAATATCGGCTTCCGCTTGACTAAGAGCCGATGCCGGTCAGAACAATGGGGATCAGGGGAGTTTATCGATGCGGATCTTCACGGGCGTGGCGCTGGCGGCGGCACTGGCAGGCGGCGCGGTGGCGCAGGGGCGCGACTATACATTCGATTATGCCTATCCGCCGGAGGCCGCGCGAATCGCCCCGCTGCGCGCCTGGCTGGAGAAGGACAAGGCGAAGATGCGCGCGAGCATCGCGGAGCAGGCCGCCGAGGGACGGGAGGAAGCGCGCAGGAACGGCTATCCCTTCCACGAATATGAGGCGTCCAAGAAGTGGCAGGTCGTAACCTCCACCCCGCGCTTCCTGAGCCTTTCAGGCGAGGTCTACAGCTTCACCGGCGGCGCGCACGGCTCGCCGGGGACGGTGGCGCTGCTGTGGGACAAGGCGGCGCAGCGGCGCATCTCATCGGTGGCGGTGTTCGTTTCGGCCGCGGCGCTGCAGGCGGCGATCGGTCCGGCCTATTGCGCGAAGCTGGATGCGGAGCGGCTGAAACGGCGCGGCGAGCCGACGAAGCCGGGCGATCCTTTCGGCGAATGTCCGAAGCTGGGCGAGCTGACCGTGCTGCTCGGTTCCTCCAACCGCCTGAAGATCGACCGTATCGGGCTGATCGCGGACCCTTATGTCGCCGGGCCCTATGCGGAAGGGAGCTATGAGGTGACGCTGCCCGTCACGGCCGCCGTGCTCGGCGCGGTGAAGCCGGCCTATCGCGCCACGTTCGCGTTGGGGCATTAGCGCACGGGCCGGGTGACGGCGGAAGGGCTTGCCATTACGCCGGTCTCATGGAGCGCGATTCGCAACCTGGGATTCTCGCCGCCGCCGCCCTGCCGCTGCTGATCGGCTGCCTGGGATCGCTGGCCTATTGGCCCGGCCTCGTGACATGGGATTCGCTGCGCCAATACGATCAGGCGCTGAGTGGCGATTTCGACGATTGGCATCCGCCGGCGATGGAATGGGTGTGGCGGCAATTGCTGCCGGTCGCTCACTCGCCCGCGCCGATGCTGGTGCTGCAACTGGGTCTTTATGCGCTGGGCTTCGCGTTGCTGATCGCGGCGGCTGCGCGGACGCGGCGGGCGGTTGCGATCGGCTGCGTCGCCTTGCTGCCGCTGTCGGTCGCGCTGATGGCGACGATCGTCAAGGACAGCCTGATGACCGGCGCCCTGCTTGCCGCCGCCGGGCTGTGCGCCACCGCCGACCGGCGCGGGAACGGCTGGCCGCGCGTCGCCGCTTTCGCATTGCTGCTGTTCGCCTCCACGCTCCGCTTCAACGCCATCTTCGCGACCCTGCCGCTCACGCTCTGGACCTTGCCGGCGGCATGGCGAAGGCGGCCCGCGCGGATGGTGGCGGGGTGCGCCGCGATGTGCGCCCTGCTCGCAGCCGCCATGCCGCTCGCCAACCATGCTGCGGGCGCAAAGCCGAGCAGGGTGGAACTGTCGCTCATCATCTTCGATCTGGGCGGAATCACGCTTCATTCGGGGGTGGACCTGTTCCCGCCGCTCGGCATGGCGGATGCGGTGGCGGTCAATCGCCGTTGCTACACGCCGGTGAAGTGGGACAGCTATTCCTGGTGGGTGGACGCGCCTTGCCCGATCGGGTTCGAGCAGGTGCGCGCCGCCTTCGCCCGCGCGCATATCGAGCCGCATCTGTTCTGGCTCCGCGCGATCCTGCGGCATCCGCTGGCCTATGCGGAGCATCGGCTGGCGCATTGGAATGTCGAGACACGCTTCCTCGCGCATGATTCGGTCGATCGCCCGGTGCAGGTGAGCGCGCCACCCAATGACTGGGGTTTCGCGGTCACGCCCAATCCGGTGGTCCGCGCGGTGGACTGGCTCGCGTGCCGCAGCGGGGAGATGCCGCTCGGCTGGCCCTGCGTGTGGATCGCGGCGATGATCGGGTTGCTGTGGACCGGCCGCGTCGGTTTTCCGGCGCGGGTGATGGCGTGGTCGGCGCTGCTCTACGCGCTGGGCTATGCGCCGCTCGGCGTGGCGGCGGAGCTGCGTTATTATCTGTGGACGATGGTCGCCGGCGCGGTCGCGCTGGTGTTCGCGATGGGCGACTGGCGCGACGCGGGCGAGCGGCCGGGGTGGCGGCTCTTGGGGCCGCCGCTGGTGGTGGCGGTGGTGGCGATCGGGTTTCGGGTTCTCGGGTGAGGGCTGGACGCGGGAGCTAATCCCGCGTCTGCGTCGGACGGGTTCGCTTCGCGACCCGCCGGCCGGGCTTGGCGGTCTCGCGGATAGCCTTGCTATCCGCGTGCCGCCTGCGCCTTACTTGCTGCGTTCGACCTGCTCGAAGTCCAGTTCGACCGGTGTCGCGCGGCCGAAGATCGAGACGGAGACCTTGACCTTCGACTTGTCGAAATCGAGTTCCTCGACCGTACCGTTGAAGCTGGCGAAGGGGCCGTCGAGCACCTTCACCGAATCGCCGATCTCGTAATCCACCTTCACCTGATGCTTCGGCGCGGCGGCGGCTTCCTCCTTCGAGTTCAGCATCCGCGCGGCTTCCGCGTCGCTGATCGCCTGTGGCTTGCCGGACGAGCCGAGGAAGCCCGTCACGCGCGGCGTGTTCTTGACGAGGTGGTATACGTCGTCGTTCAAGCTCAGCTTGGCGAGCACATAGCCCGGCATGAACTTGCGCTCGACCGACACCTTCTTGCCGCGACGCGCCTCCGTCACGGTTTCGGTCGGCACCTCGATCTGTTCGACGAGCTGCGAAAGGCCGAGCCGTTCCGCTTCCGAGATGATCGTATCGCGGACCTTGCCCTCGAAACCGGAATAAGCGTGGATGATGTACCAGCGCGCCATGTGCGTGAAACCTTTGTCCCTTACTTCGCGAGCGCCAGCAGCGCCTTCACGAGCTGATCGAAGATCGTGTCGATGCCGAGGAAGAACAGGGCGAGGATCGTCGTCATGATGAGCACCATCACTGCCGTCATGATCGTTTCCCGCCGCGTGGGCCACACGACCTTGCGGGTTTCGGCCTGAACCTGACGGATGAACTCGATCGGGGTCGTCTTCGCCACTGTAGCGCCTTCGCAAACGTGCCGGGCGAGGCATAAGCCCGCCACCGCTTCCCTGTCATCAGGGAAACGGTGAAGGCCCGTCCTCGCTGTCGGATGGGGCCGGGAGATAGCGTCGGCCGCGTGCGAAGGCAAGAGGCGCGCCGGACGCCTTGCGCTCCGCGGCGCTTGCCCCCATCGTCGCGCGCGATGGCGACTATCCCGGCCGATGCCTATCCCC
>JAYRJH010000202.1:0-3064 GCA_041906415.1 Sphingomonas sp.
CGGCCAGCTCGCGCTCTCGCTGGTCGATCAGGGCGACGCGGCGGCGTGCGACGCGGCGCTTGGCGAAGGCGCGGCGCTGGTGCTGATCGAGACGCCGAGCAACCCGCTGATGCGCGTGGTGGATATCGCGGCTCTGGCCGCGCGGGCCAGGGCGGCGGGCGCGAAGGTGGCGGTGGACAACACGTTCCTTTCGCCCGCGCTCCAGCGGCCGATTTCGCTCGGCGCGGATTATGTGGTCCATTCGACGACCAAATATCTGAACGGCCATTCCGACGTGATCGGCGGCGCGGTGATCGCGCGCGAGGCGGAGGAGGCGGACCGGCTCCGCCAATGGGCGAACATCGTCGGCAGCACCGGCGCGCCGTTCGACGCCTGGCTCACCCTGCGCGGCCTGCGCACGCTGTTCCCGCGCATCGCGCAGCAGCAGCGCAACGCCATGACGATCGCGCGCTTCCTCGAAGGACATCGGGCGGTAGCGCGGGTCCATTATCCCGGCCTCGCCTCGCATCCCGGCCATGAGATCGCGGCCCGGCAGCAGGCGGGTTTCGGCGCGATGCTGAGCTTCGACCTCGCGGGCGGCGCGGAGGCGGTGAAGCGCTTCATCGCCGCCGTGCGGGTGTTCACGCTGGCGGAGTCGCTGGGGGGCGTGGAGAGCCTCGTCGCCCACCCGGCGACCATGACGCATCTCGACATGGGCGAGGGGGCGCGCGCCGTCGCCGGGATCGGCGAGGGCCTGCTGCGTCTCTCGGTCGGGCTGGAGGCGGAAGCCGACCTGATCGCCGGGCTGGATCGCGGGCTGGCGGCGTGCTGATCGCGGTCAAGCGGGCCTATGCGCCGCCGTCGCCGGACGACGGGCAGCGCGTGCTGGTCGATCGCATCTGGCCGCGCGGCGTGTCGCGCGAGGAGGCCGCGCTAGACCTGTGGCTGAAGGACATCGCGCCAAGCACCGCCTTGCGCAAATGGTTCGGCCACGATCCCGCGCGCTGGGAGGAGTTTCGCGCACGCTATCGCAAGGAACTGGCGTCGAACGGCGAGGCCGTGGCGCAATTGCGCGCGCTCGCGGCGAAGGGGAAGGTGACGCTGGTCTATGGCGCGCGCGACGAACGCCATAATCAGGCGGTTGCGCTGGCGGACTATCTGCGCGACGGGAAAGGCTGAATCTCCTTGCAAGTCTGCCGCCGCCGCAATAGATGTATTTAAGATACATTATTGCAAGCAATGGAGCGGTGAGATGAAGGCCCGGTCCTCCGGCATGGAGCGGCAAGTGGCGGAGGAGCAGTTCCGCCGCGCGATCAAGCTGATCGTCGCCGCCGCGATCCTGATGACGGCGGGATCGCTCTGGTATCTCTCGCTTTCCGGGCCGTTGACCGCCACGATGATCGTGGCGACCTCGGCGGGCGTGCTGCTGTCGGTCCTGCTGGGCTGCGGATTGTTCGCGGCGGCGTTCTTCAGCGCCAACAGCGGATATGACGAGAGCGTCACCGCCACCGTGCGCGCGTCCAATCCCGCCTCCTTGCCGAAGGGGCTGGAATCCTGCCGCCGCACCGATGTGTTCACCGAGGAGACGGTGCCGGCCGCCCTGCTTAAGGATCATGATACCAAGGCGGGCACATGGGGACTGATCCATGTGGAGGCGGGGATGCTCCGCTACCGCATCACCGATCCGCGCCGTCCGCCGTTCGAGACGGTCCTGACGCCGGCCACCGCGCCGGGCATCGTGGAACCGACCATCCTCCACCATGTCGAGCCGATCGGCGAGGTGCGCTTCCACGTCGAATTCTGGCGCGCGCCGGCCACGGCCTGAGGCCTACCAGCAATCGACGCAGGGCCGCTTGCGGCCCTCGCGATGGGCGGGCGGCGCGACGGAGCGCAGCCCGGCCAGGATCCATGCGCGCGTGTCCGCGGGATCGATCACCTCGTCGATCTCCAGCACCGACGCGATGGAAACGGCCTTTCCATTGGCATAGAGCGACGCGACCTTGCGGTTGAAGAACGCCTCCCGCTCGGCCGGATCCTCGATCGCCTCCATCTCCTTGCGGAATCCGAGCCGGACATAGCCTTCCAGCCCCATGCCGCCGAACTCGCCCGTGGGCCAGGCGATGGTGAAGTCCGCCGCGTGGAAGCTGCCGCCCAGCATGGCCTGCGCGCCCAGCCCGTATCCCTTGCGCAACACGACGCCGAACAGCGGCACGGAGATGCTGGCCGCGTTGACGAACAGGCCGGCGGCGCGACGCACCATCGCCGTCTTCTCCGCTTCCGGGCCGACCATGAAGCCCGGCGTGTCGCACAGCGAGACGATCGGGATATCGTGCGCGTCGCACAATTGCAGGAAGCGCGCGGCCTTGTCGCAGGCGGTGGCGTCCAGCGCGCCGCCCAGATGATGCGGGTTGTTGGCGATCAGCCCGAACGGCCTGCCCTCGATGCGGATGAAGGCGGTAATCATGCCGGGGCCGTAGTCGCGGCGGATCTCCAGCATCGATCCCTCGTCGGCCAGCAGCGCGATCACCGCGCGCATGTCATAGACGCGCAGCCGGTTTTCCGGGATGGCGCGGCGCAGCAGCCTTTGGTCCGGCGCGCTCCATTCCACCACCGGCCCCTGGAAATAGGAGAGATATTGCCGCGCGATGCGCGTCGCCTCCTCTTCGTCCTCCGCCAATATGTCGATCACGCCGTTCGGCGCCTGCACCGAGACGGGGCCGACTTCCGCCGGATGATGGACGCCAAGCCCGCCGCCCTCGATCATCACCGGGCCGCCCATGCCGATGGAGGCGTTCCGCGTTGCGATGATGACGTCGCAGCAGCCGAGCAGCGCGGCGTTGCCCGCGAAGCAATAGCCGGACACCACGCCGACCAGCGGCACCAGCCCGGAAAGCCGCGCGAAGGACGCGAAGGAGGGCACGTCCAGCCCGGTGAGGCCCAGCCCGTCCGTATCGCCGGGCCGCCCGCCGCCGCCCTCGGCATAGAGGACCAGGGGAATCCGCCATTTCTCCGCCAGCCCCAGCATCCGGTCGATCTTCTTGTGGTTGATCGTGCCCTGCGTGCCGGCCAGCACCGTGTAATCGTA
>JAYRJH010000202.1:3074-4133 GCA_041906415.1 Sphingomonas sp.
CCATCTTGCGCCGCCGCCGCTGCGCCGCGACGGCGAGCGAGCCATATTCGAGGAACGAGCCTTCATCGACCAGCTGCGCGATATTCTCGCGCGCGGTGCGCTGGCCGGTCCTGCGGCGTCGGGCCACCGCGTCGGGGCGGTTCCCGTCCAGCTTGAACGACTGGCGCTCCAGCAGCTCCGCCAGATCGGGGCGGATGTGATCGGGATCGTGCGCGACCTGCGCCTCCGCCTCGCCCGCGTCGATCTCCATCGGCTCGACGAACAGCAGAGGCTCGCCCGACACGATCGTGTCGCCCGGCGCGGCGGCGATCGCGACGACGCGGCCGCCCGATTCCGCGAGCAGCGGATGCTCCATCTTCATCGCTTCCGTCACCGCGAGTTGCTGGCCGGGCGCCACCACGTCGCCCACGGCGACATCGATCGAGACCAGCACGCCCTGCATCGGCGCGGGTATCGGCACCGATCCGGCAGGCCCCACCGCCTCCGCCCGCCGCGTTTCGGCCTGGCTGGCGGCTCCGGCCGGGAAATGCAGGGGCGAAGGCCCTTCGCCCGATGCACCGGCCAGTGCTGCGGCATGGGTGTCGACGAAGGTGGTGCTGATCCGGTCGGCGGCGAAATCGGGATGCGCCAGCACGGCCTGCAGGAAGGGGATATTGGTCTCCACGCCCGCGATGCGGAACTC
This sequence comes from Sphingomonas sp., assembly GCA_041906415.1. GTDB lineage: Bacteria > Pseudomonadota > Alphaproteobacteria > Sphingomonadales > Sphingomonadaceae > Sphingomonas. The sequence goes on from JAYRJH010000202.1 coordinate 3,757, forward strand.
GCGCAGCGCGCGCGCCGCCTTCGCCACCACATCGCTCCATCGCGGCGAGGGCGAATGGACGATCACCTTGGCGAGCAGCGAATCGAACGCGGCGCTGGTGGCATATCCGCAATAGCCGAAGGTATCGACGCGCACGCCCGGCCCGGACGGCGGATCGAACGCGGTGATCGTCCCGCCCGTAGGCCGCGTCGCGCCGGTCGCGTCCATCACCTCCATGTTGACCCGCAACTGCATGGCATGGCCGCGCGGGGCGGGAACATGGGGCTGATCCAGCCCCAGCGATGCCAGGGTGGCGCCGGCCGCCACCGCGATCTGCGCGCGCACGAGGTCGATGCCCAGCAGTTCCTCCGTGACGGTGTGCTCAACCTGCAATCGCG
>JAYRJH010000202.1:4143-5669 GCA_041906415.1 Sphingomonas sp.
TCGATGAAGGCGAACGCGCCGTCCCACACGAGGAACTCGAACGTGCCGAGGCTGTCATAGCCGGTCGCGGCGGCGATCCGGGTGGCGGCCTCCACGATGCGCGTGCGGTCGGCCCCGGCGAGCGAGGGGCTGGGCGCGACCTCAATCAGTTTCTGGTGACGGCGCTGGATCGTGCACTCACGCTCCCACAAATGGCTGACGGCGCCGTGCCGGTCGCCGATCACCTGCACTTCGATATGGCGCGCGTCGCGGATCAGCCGCTCGACATAGACGTCGCCCTGGCCGAACGCCGCCTGCGCTTCGGAGCTGCAGCGGGCATGGGCTTCCGCAAGCTGCGCCGCATCCTCCACGATCCGCATCCCGCGCCCGCCGCCGCCGGCGACCGCCTTTATCATCACGGCGGCGCCCGGGCCGAGCGCGGCGAGGAACGCCTCCGCCTGTTCCAGCGAAGCCGGTCCCCCGGTCGATTCGATCACCGGCACGCCGCATTGCCGCGCCAGCGCCTTGGCGGCGGTTTTGTCGCCGAACAGGGCCAGTGTCCGGGGAGAGGGGCCGACGAAGACGATCCCCTCCTCCGCGCATCGCAGCGCCAGCGCCGCATTCTCGCTCAGGAAGCCATAGCCGGGATGCAGCGCGTCGCAGCCCGCATCCTTCGCGGCCGCGACGATCGCTTCGATATCCAGATAGGCCGCCGCCCCGCGCCCCGGAAGCGCCCGCGCCTCGTCCGCGGCCCGCACATGGAGCGACAGGCTGTCATCCTCCGCGTGGACGGCGACGCTGGCGATCCCTTCCGCCGCCGCGGCCCGGGCGATGCGGACGGCGATCTCGCCACGGTTCGCGATCAACAGCTTGCGAAAGGACATGCCGGCTTCTCTCCCCTGCGTAATCCTGATTCCCTAATGCAAGGACGCCCGGAAACAAGGCTTGGGTCGTTCGCGCGGGAACCGGGAACGCATGATGGGTGTTCCTCTCCGGGGCCGATTTTTCGCACATGGAGGCGAGGCGCCGGCGACGCCCGGAAGGATGGAGCGATGCAGGCCATCCCGCCACGGACAGCTTCAACCATGCGATCGTCGGCGCTTATGCCGATTCAGTCCGCAAATGCGGGCAGAAGATCGCTATCCATGATCTCTATGCGTCGGGCTTCGACCCGCTGTTGCGCGCGGAGGAGCGGCCCGAGGCGGCGAATTTCCACCTATCGCAGGATGTGGAGCGGGAGCTTGAACGCGTCCGGGCGGCGAGCGTCATCGTGCTCGTCTATCCCATCTGGTTCGGGATGCCGCCCGCGATCATCACCGGCTATATCGATCGCGTGCTGGGAGCCGGCCTCACCGCGACGGCGATCCGTCACAACAAGCGGCATGAGGTGTTGCAGGACAAGCGCTTCGTGCTGCTGACGACATCCGGCTCGACGCTGCCCTGGCTTGCCGAGCGCGGGCAGTGGGAAGGGATGCGGGAGGCGTTCGATTCCTATCTGGCGACGATCTTCTCCTTCGCCAGCGTGGAGCATGAGCATCTCGATTCGA